>JBOGYT010000089.1:0-5761 GCA_050696955.1 Solirubrobacteraceae bacterium
CGGCGTCCCGCGCTCGAGCGCCAGCCGGCGGCACGCCAGCCGGGTGCGCGGCGGCGCGATGCAGAGGGTCGTCTTGATGCCGCCGATCTGCCAGCTGTCGCGCACGCGGATGAGCGCCGTCGACCCCGGCGCGACGCGACGTGGCACGGAGAGCTCGAGCCGGTTGGAGCACGACCCCGTCCGCACGTCGAACGAGCCGCGCGCGCGTGTGCCGTCCGCGCCGACCGCGGTCGCTTCGAAGCGGCGCACGAGCCGGTCGCAGCGCCAGATCGTCGCGTGCGGCAGCGCCACGCCGCCGTACTGGCTGACGACCGCCTCGCCGAGCCGCTTGACGCTGTCCCCGACGCGCTCGTCGAAGTACACACGCGCCCCCGGGGAGCCGAAGAAGATGAGGTTGACGACACCGGGCTGGGAGGTGTCGGCGACGAGGCTCGAGCTGGACGGCGCCTGGGCGGTCGCCGGCGCGCTCAGGAGCGCGGCCAATGCCGCTGTGACCGCGATGAGCCGGCACGCCAATCGAGCCATGCACCAGTATCGGCCACTTGCGCAAATCCTGAAATTCAGCTTTCGTTCGACGGCCGAGCCTTACGGCTTGCCCCCCGAACCCCGCGGTCGCCTCGCCGGCGGCGACACAAACTCATGGAGGAGTCCGATCACGCCGTCCGGAGCACGTAGGGCCGTCCCCGCGGCGTTTGCGGCCGCGCTCGTCGCCGTGCTGCTCGCGGCGGCCGGCGCCTGCGCCGCGGATCCACGCTCGTACTCGGCGCTCGGCGACTCCTACACCGCGGCGCCGTTCGTTCCCAGCCCGACCGGCTCGACGCTGCGCTGCCAGCGGTCGACGAACAACTACCCGTCGATTCTCGCGCGGACCCTCGGCATCGCCACGTTCCGCGACGCGAGCTGCTCGGGGGCGGTGGCCAACAACATGACGACGCCGCCGAGCAGCGTCGGCGGGCTGCCGTCCAACGAGGTCCCGCAGTTCTCCGCGCTGGATCCCGAGGTCGAGCTCGTGACGCTCGGCATCGGCTACAACGACATCGGCATCGGGCCGATGCTCAACCACTGCCTCTCGACCGGGCTGCTGGCGCCCACCGGATCGGCGTGCCGCGAGTTCTTCGCGCCCGGCGGCAGCAACTCGATGCAGCGCACGATCGACGCCGCCGCGCCGAACATCGCCGGCGCCGTGCAGGGGATCCACGAGCGCTCGCCGCTGGCCCGGGTCATCGTCGTCGGCTACCCGGGCATCGTGCCCAGCGACGGGACGAACTGCTGGCCGCTCGTCGCGCTGAGCCCCGACGACGTGCGCTACATCGACAGTGTCTTCGTGGCGCTCAACGCGATGCTCACCGAGCAGGCCGAGGCCAACGACGCCGAGTTCGCCGACACGTACCGCGACGCGCTGGGCCACGACATGTGCCAGGGCATCGGCGTGAAGTGGTTCGAGGGCGTCGTGCCGACGTCGCTCGCGGCGCCGCTGCATCCCAACGCCCAGGGCTCGCAGGGCATGGCCGGAAGCGTGCTGCGGGTGATCCGCCAGCCGCGCCCCGCGCCCGTGCTGAGCGCGCTGCGGGCGGTCAGGCGCACGATCCGGCGCGGCCGCAAGGCGCGCTTCACGTACCGGCTGAACCGTGCGGGGCCCGTCACCGCACAGCTGCAGCGCAAGGTCGGTGGCCGCCGCGTCGGCAAGCGCTGCCGCCCGATCACGGCCTCGAACCGCACGCGCAAGCCGTGCCGGCGCCTCTCCGCGGTGCTACGCACGATCAGCGCCGACGGGCGCAAGGGCGACAACCGCCTCGCGCTCGGCGCGCGCGGCATGGGCAAGGTCGGCGAGTACCGGCTGACCGCGTGGGCAAGCGCTGACGAGCGCCGCGGCGACCCGCGGACCGTCGACTTCCGCGTGCGGCGGTGAGCGGTACACGAACAGCATCGATAAAGGATGAGGGAGCGGGGGCGGCGAGGGCGGCCGCGATCGCGGCGGTCGGTGCACGTGCATAACTGACGGATCGTGCTCCCGCGCGGCGAGATCCGTCACGTGTGCACCACATGGATGCACAAGCGACGCATCTCAGCGGGCGCACGCGAGATGCGTCACTTATGCTCCCTCCGCGACGAGCCGCGGGTCCCGCCACGGCGCCCCCGGACCGCGTCCTTCATCGTTGCGGCTCGTGCATCGCGCGTGCGTGGAAAGGCACGCGCGTTCGCGGTTCACGCCACGCTCGGCGTCCCTTCCGGCAGCGCCGCCAGGGCGGCGTCGAGGTCCTCCTGGGAGAACTCGGGGTCCTCGAGCGTGCCCGCCAGGTAGGCGTCGTAGGCGGCGAGGTCGAAGTGCCCGTGGCCGCACAGCCCGAAGAGGATGACGCGCTCCTCGCCGGCCGCCTTGGCCGCCTCGGCCTCCTCGATCGTCGCGCGAATCGCGTGCGCCGGCTCGGGCGCGGGGATGATCCCCTCGGTGCGGGCGAACTGCAGCGCCGCCGCGAACGTCTCGTTCTGGCGGTACGCGCGCGCTTCGAGCAGGCCGGCCTTCAGCAGCGCGCAGACCATCGGCGCGTCGCCGTGGTAGCGCAGCCCGCCCGCGTGCACCGGCGGCGGGACGAAGCCGTGGCCGAGCGTGTACATCGCCATCAGCGGGGTCAGCCCGGCGGTGTCGCCGAAGTCGTAGGCGTAGACGCCCTGGGTGAGCGTCGGGCAGGCGGCGGGCTCCGCGGCGAGGAAGCGCGGGGTGGGTGGGGACGGGTTCCCGCTTGCGTGCAGCTTGCGCCGCATCCACGGGAACGCGAGGCCGGCGAAGTTCGAGCCGCCGCCGACGCAGCCGATGACGACGTCGGGCTCCTCGCCGGCCATCTCCATCTGCGCGATCGTCTCCTGGCCGATGATCGTCTGGTGCAGGAGGACGTGGTTGAGCACGGACCCCAGCGCGTAGTTGGACTCCGGATCCTGCGCGGCGACCTCGACGGCTTCGGAGATCGCGATCCCGAGCGACCCGGTCGGGTGCTCCTGGTTCGCCGTGCCGGACTGCGTGATGGTCGACGGCGAGCGGTGCACGCTCGCGCCCCACGTCTGCATCATCGAGCGCCGGTAGGGCTTCTGGTCATAGCTCGAGCCGACCATGAAGACCTCGCACTCAAGTCCGAAGTGCGAGCACGCGAACGCCAGCGCCGAGCCCCACTGGCCCGCCCCGGTCTCGGTCGTGAGCTTCTTCACGCCGGCCCGCGCGTTCGCGAAGGCCTGCGCCACCGCCGTGTTGGGCTTGTGCGAGCCGGCCGGCGAGACGCCCTCGTACTTGTAGTAGATGTGCGCCGGCGTATCGAGCGCCTGCTCCAGCCGCCGCGCGCGGAACAGCGGCGACGGGCGCCACAGCCGGTAGACGTCGCGCACCTCTTCGGGGATCTCGATTTCGGGGGCGCCCGAGACCTCCTGTCCGATGAGCTCCATCGGGAAGATCGGCGTGAGGTCCGGCGGGCCGGCGGGCGCCATCGTCTGCGCGTTCAGCGGTGGCAGCGGCTCGCCCGGCAGGTCGGGAAGGAGGTTCACCCAGCGGGTCGGGATCGCATCCTCGGAGAGCAGGAACTTCGTCGTCTCGGCCATGGCCCGACCCTACCGCGCGGCTGCGGGCGAGCCGTGCGGTACAACGCTCGGACCGTCCGGCCCCCAGAAGGAGAGACCATGAACGTCACCGGCGTCGACTTCATCACGGTTCCCACGAGCGACTTCGAGCAGGCCAGCGCGTTCTACGGCGACGTGCTCGGCCTCGAGCGCTCGGCCACGTGGGGCGATATGCCCGCCGCCGAGTTCGAGACCGGCACGCTGACGATCGCGGTCATGCAGTCCGACGCGTTCGGCATCGAGTTCGCGCCGCACACGCATCCGATCGCCCTGCACGTCGAGGACGTCGAGGCGGCGCGCGCCGAGCTCGAGGCGCAGGGCGTGGCGTTTCGCGGCGAGACGATGGACAGCGGCGTCTGCCACATGGCCCACTTCGCCGACCCCGACGGCAACGCGCTGATGTTCCACCGCCGCTACGCACCCAAACCAGGCCGGTGACACGCCGGCTGATCACCGGGGCACTCGGTGCCGCGGCGGCGCTCGTCCTGGTGCCGGCCAGCGCCCAGGCGCGGACCGCGTGTCCCGCCGAGACCGTCGCGCCCTCCAATGCGAACAGCGCGCAGGTCAGCGACGCGATCTTCTGCATCGTCAACCAGCTGCGCGCCGGCTACGGACTGCCCGCGCTGCGGCGCGACGTGCGACTGGACGCCGCGGCCACCCGCCACAGCCAGGACATGGCCGCGCGCGACTACTTCTCCCACACGTCGCCCGAGGGCTTGACGCCGGGCGACCGCGCGCTCGCCCAGGGCTACACGATCGGGGTGAGCGAGAACATCGCGTCGGGGCAGGGCAGCGCGCGCGCGGTCACGACCGGCTGGATGGCCAGCGACGGCCACTGCCGCAACATCTTCAGCGCCGCCGCTCGCGACATCGGCGTCGGCACGTCGTCGTCGGCCATCTACACGCAGGTGTTCGGTGACTACTTCAGCGCCCCCGTCGACCCGGCGGCCGGCAACGGCTGTCCCTACACGCTCGACCTCACAGCGCGCCCGGCGCTGAGCGCGCTGAACGTCTCGCCGCGCCGCTTCCGCGCGGGGAACCGCGCCAGGGTGTCGTTCACGGTCAGCGAGGTCGCGAAGGTCACGTTGCGCATCGAGCGCGCGACGGGCGGCGGCTACGTCCGACTGACGGGCAGGATCGACCGCAGCGCCAGGCAGGGCACGAACCGCTTCAGGTTCTCCGGACGCCTGCGCGGGAAGCGACTGGAGCCCGGTCGCTACCGGGTGCGGGCGGTGGCGACCACCACGAGCGGAGCGTCACCGATGAAGCGCGCCCGCTTCACGATCAGGCGGCCGTGACCTCCGCGACGAGCGGGCGATGATCGGACCCGAGATCGGAGGGCACGACCACCGCGCTGACCTCGAGGTCGGGTGAAACGAGGACGAAGTCGACGCGCGCGGCAGCAGGATGTGCTCGCCTGCTGGACGACGGCACGTTCGCGTGGATCGGGAACGGCGGGCTGGCCGGCGGCCGGCTGATCGCGCGGGCGCCCGGGGCGGCGCCGGTCGCCCTCGCGGGTCGGTCAGCCCCGGCGATTTCCTGCGCCGCGGCGCCCGAAGAGCGCCCCGAGGGCGCGGAACGGCGCCGTGACGATGGTGAGGATCGCCTCGATGATGCGATTGATGATGCTCATGTACCTGGGCTACCCGAGCCCAGGCCCGCACATGCCTGGCGTCCTGCGCCCGCTACGTGATCCGGATGTCGATCCCGATCAGGACGAGCGGCCAGGCGAGGATCGCGATGACGGCCGACGCGACGCCCTCGATGTCGCCCACGTGCCGGAAGTAGTGGTTCGCGGCGGCGACGAATGCCCCGATCACCACGTACACCACCGTGAGAAATCCGCCGTCCATGGCGTCGCCCTAGGGCGCTTCGCGCTCGCGCTCCAGGGCGGCCGCGCGTGCGTCATGGCGGGCGGCCGTGCGGCCGGCGATGGCGCGTCGGCGCTCGAGGTCGTGGGCTTGCTCGGCGTGCCGGGAGGCCGCCTCGCGGTGAGCGGCTGCCTCGCGCTGGAGTTTCCGGACGTCGGCCACGTGCGAGGACGCCATCTCGCGATGGTAGGCGGCGACGGAGTCGAGCTTCATGACAGCGATGTCCATGGGTCGACCGGTACCCGTCGAGTCCGGCGGTCAACCAGCGCTCGACCGATGTTCGACGC
>JBOGYT010000090.1:0-4833 GCA_050696955.1 Solirubrobacteraceae bacterium
CCACGAGACGCAGGCCGGGCGGCGCAGCGTGCTCTTCACGCGCCTGCCCGGCCGGCCCGGGTCGCTGGCCGCCCTGCTGACGTGCGTCGCCCGCGCCGCCGCGAACCAGCTCGATGTCGAGCACGTCCGCGAGGGCGTCGACCTGCACGTTCGCGAGACCGCCGTCCAGCTCGTGCTGGAGACGCGCGGGCTCGAGCACGCCGAGCAGGTGCGCGAGGCGGTCGCCCGCGACGGCTACGTAGCGCGCGTCGTGGATTAGACGGATGGGTGATGACGCCCGGGTCTTGCGCGAGCTCGAGGCCGCGTCGTTGGCGTTGCCGGGCGGGTTGGAGGTGTCGTGGCTGGGCGTTTCGGGCTACCGCCTGACGTGCGAGGGCGTCTCGCTGTTCGTGGACCCATACGTGTCGCGGGTGCCGCTGCGCGCGATGGTGATGCGTCGGCCGGCGATGCCCGACCCGGCGATGATCGACCGCTACGCGTCAGTCACGGGATCGGTCGCCGGCGTGCTCGTCGGCCACACGCATTTCGACCACGCGGTCGACGCTCCCGCCATCGCCTGGCGTTACGCGACCAAGGCGTATGGGTCGCCCTCGCTGGCGCATCTCATGCGCCTGCACGGTCTGGGGCACCTCGCGGTCGAGGTCGTGGCTCATCAGCCCTACGAGCTGGGACCGTTCGTCGTGCGCTTCGTGCCCAGCCGCCACTCCAAGCTGCTGTTCGGCCGCAAGGTGCCGATGGATGGTGAGCTGACGTGCGATCACCTCCACGCGCTCACCCCGCGGGCGTACAAGTGCGGGGCCGTGTGGGGTATCCGCATCGACGTCGCGGGCGTGAGCTTCTATCACCAAGGCAGCGCCAACCTCGATGACGAAGAGCTGCGCGACGGGCCCGTGGACGTGTTTCTTGCCGGCGTCGCCGGACGCGCCGTCACGCCGTACTACTGGCAGCGGATTCTGCCGCGCCTCGATCCGCGCGTCGTCGTCCCCACGCACTACGACGACTTCTTCGCGCCGCTCGGGCGCCGGCTGAGCTTCGTGCGCGGCGTCAAGCTGTCCGACGTGCCGCACGAGGTCTCGGCGGTCTCGCGTGACGCCCGCGTGGCGGCCCTTCCGCGCGTCGACCGTGCTTGACCCGCAGCGCAGTGTCGGGAGCGCGGTCAGAGCGGCAGCTTGCCGCGACCGCGACGGGTTTATGCAGAGGCAGCACGACGGCTCCCTACCCTTCGCCCCGTGACCGTCATCGACGTTGGCGAGGACGATTTTCAGGTCGAGGTCCTGGACCGCTCGGCGAGTGTGACCGTCGTCGTGGATTTCTGGGCGCAGTGGTGTGCTCCGTGCCGAGCGCTGGGGCCCGTCTTGGAGCGTGCCGCCGCGGTCCGCGAGGGCGAGGTTGTGCTGGCGAAGCTCGATGGCGACGCCAACCCCAATCTCGTGCGGTACTTCGAGGTCCACGGCATCCCTGCCGTCAAGGCGTTTCGCGACGGCGAGGTGGTCGCGGAGTTCGTCGGCGCGCGGCCAGCAGCCGAGGTGGAGAGCTTCTTCGACGCCGTCGCAGCGTCACAGGCCGATGCGCTTATTGCCATCGGGGACGAGCCTTCGCTGCGGCGGGCACTTGAGCTCGAGCCGCGCCGCTCGCGCGCCGCCGTTGCACTGGCGCGTCTGGTGCACGAGGCCGGCGACAGCACGGCGGGACTTGAGATTCTTGCCCGCCTGCCGGGCAGCGTCCGTGCCCGCGGCGCGGCCGCCCGGATCAAGCTGGAGCGCGACGGCGCCCCCTCCGATCTGGCCGAGGCATTCGCGGCGCTCGACGCCGGCGAGACAGCACGCGCGCTTGACCTCCTGCTGCTCATCCTGTCCACAGCAGACGGCCACAGCGACGAGCTGCGGCACGTCATCGCCGCCGCACTGAACGAGATCGGCGTCAATCACCCCCTCGCTCGCGAATGGCGACGCCGCCTCGCCACCCTCCGCGTATGACCTCTACCCACTAGTCGCGCTGTGGAAGCGCTGGGAGCCAGCGGATCGCAACGCCGCTCCTCGCGTCGAAGATCGGCTTGATCACGGCCTTGCAATGCGGGCAACCGGAGTGCGGCGCATAGCGCACCCCGAGGCCGCAGTTGGGACACGGCGGACGCTTCTTTTTCACCATTGGCCGCACCACGATCTCACGAACCGCATTTCCACCGTGTGAAATCAAGCACACAACGAGTCGCGGCCGCTTAGCTAGCCGCGCGTCCTCCTGACTCGGAAGGGCGCGGCCAGCTTCTGCGCCACGGGCTCGCCGTTGGCGTTAATCAGGGCGAACGTCACCTCGTACCTGCCGGCGCGTGGGGGCGTCGGGATCCAGACGGGATACGTCCGAAGCTGATTCTGGTTGCGCGGCCTGAAGATCGCCGGCACCTGTTCAAAGCTCGGGCCACGCAGCCGGGCGCCGCTGTCAACGTCGACGATGAACCACCGCTACCGGCCGCGGCGGGAGATGACGAGCCTGACACTGCGCCGGCTGGCCCGGCGCCCGCAATTGAAAGTCACCTTTACGCGGCCCTGCAGCCGCCGTGCCGAGCGCTCGGCGACGCGGACCTTGCGGCCACGCCACCGGGCACGGCCGATCGCCAGTCGCGGCGATCGTCGCGCCGATCTGTGGTCGCTACCGCTTCCCCCGTCGCCGCGATCGGTGGGCCCCGGGTGAGTGTGGCCCCCGACCTGATCCACGGAGGATTCCGACCCAGGCTGCCAGCTCGGGTAGACCTCGGGACCCGCCCAGGCCGTGAGCCGCCAAAGGTTCCTCCCGTTCGCCTGCATGACCCAGATGTCGGCGTTGCCGGCCGCGGTACGCCCGAACGCGACCTGATCGCCGTTCGGAGCCCAGACGGGGCCCGAGTCGCCCCCGGGGTTGCCGGTCAGGGCAAACCGCGAGATGGCCGAGCCGCTCGCGAACGGCACCGCCGGCGCGACTATCCCGGTCGCGGAGTCGGCTGCCCACGGCTGTTCCACGTAGTCGAGATAGGTCGTTCCATCCTGCGCAGTCGCAAAGATGATGTCGTTGAACCCGCTGCCCGCGGGTGCCTGGCTCGCCCGCCCGGGTGGTCTGCCAGGAGGGCGCGAACAGATCTGCGGGCCCCGAAACGACGCGACGCAGGTTGTGCACCGCCACGTATTTGCCGTCGATGTCGAGCTCGATGTCGAGCGCCCAGATCGCGCGTGGACCACCACCGCGGGTGCTTTCGAAAGCCACGCCGATCAGCCAGCCGTCGGTGTTCCCGTCGGCGTCGGGGTCCAAGGGCCGGTACCTGGCCGCGAAATCGGGGTTCGCATAGCCGGCGCCGTCGCTGGTCAGTCGCGTGAGCGTCCCAGCCGTATCTCGCAGCCAGATCTCGCGCTGCCCCGTCTGATCACTCGTGTACGCCAGCAGCGGGTCCCCTTGCAGAACCCACGAGTACGCTGGGGCCGTCTGATTGCCCGGGCCGAAGACGAGCGGTACCGCCGCGTCGAACTGCGGCTGCTGCCCGGCGTGGCCGCGCGTGGGCCGACTCCAGATATCCCAGTTGCCGCCCGCGAAACGCTGGAACGCCAAGACCCAGTCCGTGTCGTTGGTCGTGGGTCCGCGATGAGCCCGTCCTCGTGGGACGGCACATTCGCGCGAGCCACACCGCCGGTTACCAGGAACGCCGGGATCACCGCGAACAGCCCGATCCGTCGCAGCGCTACGCACCGTTGCATCCCCCACCTTCCTGCGATCCGACCGTCCCGGACCGCCCGAATAGAGAATTGTCTCCTGCCGGAAGGCTCAAACAGGGCACGCCCGATCGGGCTGGGCAGACCGACTCGAGAGCATTCCCATCCGGGTCGTTCGACGCGCGCGGCTATGGCTGGATTACGGACTGCGCCCGACGCGGCGTGGTGATCGGATCGGCGTGCCTGTGCACCACCTTCCAGACGCCGTCCTCGCGTCGAAAGACGGTTGTGACCCGAAGCGCCACGGAGGCGAGCTCCTCCGCTCCGCCGACCCGTGTGCGGTAACTCTCAACCTCGACCGTGGAGGCGAGGTCGGGAGTGATCACCGTGGCAACGTTCTCGAACCCGACCACCTCGCCATCCCTGTAATTGGCCGCGGCGCGGTCCAACGTCGCCGAGACGTCGCTCCAACCACGGACGGGAGGACCGAAGGGATTGGCGAGCGTCACGTCATCGCGGCGGGAATAGAGCGGTTTGTAGACCTCCGGGTTCCCGTTCGTGATCTCATGCCCCGCCCGGTGATACTCATCGAGCGGCAAGTCGTGCTCCTGGGCCACGGCGCCACCTCCTTCGCGGAACAGCGTCGCACGAGTATCGCGCGGGTAACTTCCACTTTCCATGCCGAGCAGAGCCGCTACGTGGCCACGGCATCCAGCAGCTGCTGCACGTCGGTCGCGCAGCCGCCGCAGCCGGTCGTCGCGCGCGTGCGCAGCCCGACCTGCGCGACCGTGCGCAGGCCGTCGCGGCGGATCGCCGCCTGCACCTCGCCGACCGTTACGACGTTGCACGAGCAGAGCGTCGCGGCCGGGTCGGCGGGGAGCGGCTCCGCGGGACCTGTCCTGAGTGAGAGCAGGTCGGCCGGCACCGGCGCGCCGCTGCGCAGGAGCTCGGTCAGCCGCCGCGCGCCGTTCGCGTCGCCGACGAGGGCCGCGCCGGCGAGCCGGTCGCCGTCGAGGACGAGCCGGCTGTAGACGCCGCGCCGGGTGTCGCTGACGACGATCTCGTCGTGGCCGCCGGGGGCGCCGTGCGCCGACACGCCGCCGGCGTACACGTCGACCCCGCTGACCTTCAGCGTCGTCGCGGGGATCGCGCCGTGGAA
>JBOGYT010000091.1:0-6398 GCA_050696955.1 Solirubrobacteraceae bacterium
CCGGGCGCGTCGGCGGCTCGGGGCGCGGCAGCTGGGCCTTGACCTCGCGCACGGGCGTGGCGGCGAGCCGCACCCAGGCGTTGAAGACCGGATCGCCCGGCTTCAGGCCCTCGGCGGCCTGCGCGCAGACGGCTGCCCACTTGAGCGGTTGGCCCTTCTCGTCCTGCTTGGGCTTGAGCGCCTCCTTGATGACCTCCGGGCCGCCCACGCGCTCCATGGCGGCGACGACGCGGGCGGGCGAGGAAGCCGAGCGGTCGGCCGGTTGCGCGGCCGCGGGCTCGGGGGCCGCAGGAGCCTCGGCGGCGGGGGCCTCGGCGGCAGGCACCTCGGGCGCAGGCGCCTCGGGGGCAGCTGGTACCGCGTCTGCGGGGGCGGCCTCGGCCTGCGGCGACTCGGGCGCCGGCGCGGCAGACGCCTCGGGCGCGGCTGGCTCGGCCGTGATCTTGCCGCTGCGTCGAAGCTCGGTGAGCGCCGAGAAGAACGCGCGGCGATGACGCTCGGCGGCAGAGGGACGGCGGCGCCGGCGCTGCTTCTTGACCGGCTCCTTCTTCGAAGGCAACGGCTTGACGGGCTCCGCGATCCCGAGGATCCGCGGTCCGAACGCGGGCTTCTCCGCGTCGGGCGTGATCGTCAGCGCAGGCCGATCAGCAGCGGGTGCGCCAGCCTCGACTGGAGCCGGCTCCGCGGGTGCCTCGGGCTCGGCGGGAGCGGGCTCGGCGGCGACGGGCTCAGAGGCCGGCTCGGCCTCGGGTGGCGCGGGCGCGGACTCGACCGACTGGGGCACGAGCGCCGGGGCATCGGCATGCCCGTTCGTCTCGGCGTGGCCGTTTGACGCGGCGGGCGCAGCGGGAGGCGCGGCGTCCTCCTGCACGTCCGCGTCCGCATGCGCGGTCGCGGCGTCCTCGGGAGGCGCTGTCGCCGTCTGGCCGCTGTCTTCGGCCTGCGTCTCGGCTGACGGATCGCCAGTCACCGACACCAGGTTATCGAGGCTGGCAACCTGAGACGTTGACGTGGCTCGTTCCCGCATCTTGCGAGCGTAGCCGAGCGGGCACGGAATCGCGCTTGGCGACGGTCCAGGCTAGTTGACCGGCACGTCGGGCGTCGCCGCCAGCGTCGCTGCGACGACGTAGAGATGGATGCGCGGCAGCCGCTCGCCGAGCGACCTACCGGAGCCGAGATCGTCGGCGAGATCGAGCAGCGCGACGACCGACCGGCAGATCGGCGCCTGCGGCGCGTCGTGCCCGACCTGACACGCGAGCCGCGTGAGCTCGGAGAACTCCGTCGGCTCGCGCCCGTTGACGAGCGTCGCGAACGCGCCGACGAGGTAGTAGCCCACGCGGTCCAGCAGCGGGTCGCTGCGCAGCGCGCCCGGGCCGGGCGCGGGTCCGACGTCGAGCAGGTCGTCGCCCGCCAGGAGCCGCTCGAGCTGCCCCCCGGCCACACTCGCGATCTGATCGCCGCTCAGTCCCGCCTGAAGTGCGTTTCGAAACGTGATGACCATGGTCTGCGCGGGCGTCCCGTACGGGAGGTCGGTGCCGTAGAGCACCTGTCCGGGCGCCACGAGCGCGAACAGCGCGCGCAGGTCGGCGGCGCTGTACCACGCCGTGTCGAAGAAGACGTTCGGATGCTCGGCGATGTGGTTCCAGATCCACGCCAGATCGGACACCCCGGCGTGGGCGAGGATGAAGCGCGCGTGTGGATGCGTGCGCGCGAGCTCGAGCACGTGCGCGCCAAGCGCGGGAATCCCGCGTCCGGCGTGGATGAGGACCGGCAGGCGTTCCTCCTCGGCGACGGCCACGATGTCGCGCACTCCGCGGTCGAGCAACACGAACTGCTCCGCGCGCGGGTGCAGCTTGATGCCGCGGGCGCCGGCGGCAAGGCAGCGCCGCACCTCCGCCACGGGATCGTCGCGCGGGTTGACGCGGCAGAACGGGACGAGCTGGCCGTCGGACTGCGCCGCGACGCGGAGCACCTGGTCGTTGGCCGCCGAATAGCCGTCGGGCTCGTGCATCGGAAAGACGACCGCGCGCGAGTTCGTCGGCGCGAGCGCGGCGAACAGCTCGCGCGGGGTGCAGGTGAAGCCGTCCGGGTCGTTTGCGCCGATGTGCGTGTGCGCGTCGAAGACACTCAGCGGCGGCAGCAGGCGCATGACCTGCTCGTGCCATGGAGCCAGCAGGTCATCCGCGTACACGCGCGCCAGTCTATGGCTGGGCTGGGCGCCGGTTGCCCCAGCCTCACGACGTCTCTTACACTCCGTGGGCGTGAGCACTGACTACGTCGGTTTCTGCGCGTGCGGCTGCATCGCCGGCGCGAGCTGCAAGGCATGCGGGGCGCCCCTGTGCGAGGAGCACTCGCGCACGTATCCGCAGACGCCGAGCGGCGTGTCGGAGTTTGCGGCCATGCAGTACGCCCGCGCCGTGCGGCTCGTCGGCGGGGTTGAGTGCGAGTCCTGCCGCGCCGAGAAGGGCCGCCTCGCGCTGCAGCAGGCGCTCAACACGCCCTCCGACCCGCTGCCCGACCACTGGCTGGACCGCGCGATCGCGCTGCGCACCGACCAGACGCGCAACGAGGAGGAAAAGCGCGTCGACGGCGAACTGCCTGTCAGCCTCACGGCCGCCGACGTCGTCGACGAGTTCCTGCGGCGCATCGACAAGGAGCCGCACGAGCGCGCCCAGGTCCTCGAGGGGACGGTGTTCCGCAAGCCGGAGTTCGCGCGGGGCTGGAAGATCCACTGCCTGCGCAACGAGTACACCCAGCAGTACCCCGACGGCTCGAGCGCGCGTCACCCGCTCCCGGTGCTCGTCACGCCCGAGGCCGAGCTGCTCGGCCCGCCCACGGGCGTCGACGAGCAGAACCTCATGGCGTCGACGTGGGAGCCCGTCTACGAGACGGAGATCGACCTCGGGCTCTTCGTCAGCGGGGTGGCGAACATCCTCGTGCTCAGCCGCTTCCACCCCTAGGAGGGTCCTCAGCCGGCCGCGGCGATCGCGTGCACGGGCGGCAGCCGCGTAGCGACCGTCGACCAGCTCGCGCCGGCGTCGCCGGAGCCGAAGACGTCGCCCGATGTCGCGCCGAAGTAGAGCTCGAGCGCAGCTCCCCCGGCCGACCGGCAGAACGCCTGGCGCAGGACCGTCAGATAGGCCTCCTCCTGCGGCAGGCCATCGCCGCGCGCCGACCAGCTCGCGCCGGCGTCGCGCGTCTCGTAGACGCGCACGCGGCCTTCGGGCGTGACGCGGTCCATGTCGGCGTTGAGCGGGATGACGTAGGCGCTGTCGGGGTCGGTCGGGTCGACCATCATCGGAAAGCCGAAGTCCGACGGCAGGCCGTCGGCGATGCTCGTCCATGACTCGCCCGCATCGTCCGAGCGATACACCCCGCCGTGGAACTGCATGAACAGGCGCTCGGGCCGCGCCGGCGCGCGCTCGATGTGGTGCACGCAGAGGGCCGTCGCGCCCTCCTGATCCTCTTCGGGCATGTAGCCCGCCAGCAGGCCTGCGTTGCCCGGGTGCCACGTCTGGCCGCCGTCCGCGGTGTGCCAGACGCCCGCGGCGGAGACCGCCACCGTGAGCCGCTGCGGATCGTCGGGCCATGGCACGATCGAGTGCAGGCACAGGCCGCCGCCGCCGGGCTGCCAATCCTCCTGCGTCCTGTGCTCCCAGAGCGACTCGTTGAGCTTCCAGCTGAGACCTCCGTCGCGGCTCTCGAAGAGCACGCCCGGGTCGCCGCCGGCGTAGAGCCTGCCGTCGCCCTCGCCGGTGGCGAGGACCCAGATGCGCTCGAGCGCAGCACCGCTGCCAGCGGGGGCCTTGAGGCCGTCGGCTTCATGCCACTCCCCCGCCGGATCGTCGGCGTACCAGATCTTCGGTCCGTAGAAGGGCGAGGTGACCGACGCCAGGACGCGGCCGGTGCGCGGGTCGCGCAGCGCGTATTCGACCGGTTCTCCCGCGAAGGCGCGCGCGGTCTGCGTGAACCGCCCGCCCGGCTCTCCCTCGAGCACGAACAGGCCCTTCTTCGTTGCGACGAGCAGCTCCGTCATGTGGGCATCAACCTCCTGAGATGGCCGGCAGGATGTCGACCCGATCGTCTGGTTCCACGGCTGTGGTCTCCTCACCGCGTTCGCCGTTGACGAACACGTTGATGTGCCGGCGCACGTGTCCGCGCTCGTCGAGGATCCAGCCGCTCAGCGCCGGGTGCGCGCGCTCGAACTCGCGCAGGAGCTCGGCGACCGTCGCGCCGTCGATGGCGTGATCCGATGTGCCGCCCGCGAGCTTCCTGAGCGGCTCGCGGACCCGAACGGTTGGCATCACCGATTCCTCCTGGCGTCGCTTACGCGGCCCCGGAGTACGCGGGCTCGGCCGCGCTTTGCTCGTGCTCCTCCGTGGGCGCGGGGCCGCTCATGGACTCGAGCACGGTCACCGCGACCGTGATGGCGACGACGACGAGCGCGGCCCCGATGAGGTACGCGAGGTGGTACCCGGAGTTCAGCGCCGCCCTGAGCGGCTCGCCGTCCGCCAGGAGGCCGTCGCTGCGTTCGGTCGCGAGCGTCGCGAGCACGGCGAGGCCGATGGCGCCGCCCACCTGCACGCTCGTGTTGACCAGGCCGGATGCGAGGCCTGAGTCACGCGGCTCGACGCCCGCCATCGAGAGCATCATGAGGGCGGGGAATCCGGCGCCCGCGCCGAAGCCCATGAGCAGGATCGGCGGCAGGATGTCGGTCACGTAGCTCCCGTCGACCGGCGTGCGCGCGAACAGGAGCATCGCGCCACCCATGCCGAGGAGCCCGGCGATGAGCACGTTGCGCGGGCCGAAGCGCATGTTGAGCGGCTCGGCGAGGCGCAGCGACATCGTCCCCATGACGAGCGTGGCCGGCAGGAACGCCAGGCCGACGTCGAGGGCGGTGTAGTCGAGGACCCGCTGGAGGTAGAGCGCCCCGAGGAAGAACATCCCGAACATCCCGACGACGAGCAGCGCGATGACGATGTTCGCTCCCGAGACGTTGCGCGAGCGGAACAGGCGCAGCGGCATGAGCGGGTTGGGGATGCGAGCCTGGCGCGCGACGAACGCGGTGAGCAGCGCGATCGAGACGGCGGCGAGGCCGAGCGTCTGCGCCGATCCCCAGCCCTGGTTGTGGACGTCGAGGATCGTGTACACGCCGAGCATGAGCCCGGCCGTGAGCAGGATCGCGCCGGGAATGTCGGCGCCCGACCGGACGCCGAGGCCCTTGTGGTCGTCGACGAGCCGGACCGCGAGCAGCGCGGTCGCGATGCCGATCGGGATGTTGACGAAGAAGATCCAGTGCCAGTTGATGGCGTCGGTGAGCACGCCTCCGGCGAGTAGCCCGATCGACCCGCCGGCCGAGGCGACGAAGCCGTAGACGCCGATCGCCTTCGCCTGCTCGCGCGGCTCGGGGAACATCGTCACGATCATGCCGAGGATCACGGCAGAGGTCAGCGCGCCGCCGACACCCTGGAGGAAGCGGGCCGCCACGAGCATCTCCTGGCTCTGCGCCGCGCCGCACAGCAGCGAGGCGATGGTGAAGAGGCCCAGCCCGCCCAGGAACACGGTGCGGCGGCCGACCAGGTCGCCGATCCGGCCGGCGAGCAGCAGGAGGCCGCCGAACGCGATCAGATAGGCGTTGACGACCCACGCGAGGCTCGACTGCGAGAACCCGAGGTCGTCCTGGATCGAGGGCAGAGCCACGTTCACGACGGTCGCGTCGAGGACGATCATGAGCACGCCCACGCAGAGGACGTAGAGCGCGACCCACCTCGAGCGGTCGTTCGTGCTGTGCTGTGTCTGTGTCATCGCCGGGCCTCCGTTTCGCTGTGTTGGACTAAGAGACCGGATGCGATCCGAGAACTCATCGGTCTCTGTCAGCAATGTCGGAGCCGGCGACGGCTCCTCGACATGTCGAAGACGGATCTGCCGCTCCGACATTCCACGTGAACGGCCCAACCCGGCGCCGCGACCACAAGGAGTCACGACGTGAAGTACATGATGCTGATCTACCACAATCCGGGGTTCCTCGAGTCCTTCAGCGAGGAGGAGATGAACGCGGTCATGGCCGAGGTCGGCGAGATCATGCGCGAGCTCGAGGAGTCCGGCGAGTGGGTCGGCGGGGAGGCGCTCGCCGACTTCTCGCAGACGAAGACCGTGCGCCTGCGCGACGGCGCGCCGGCCGTGACCGACGGTCCGTACCTCGAGGCCAAGGAGCACCTGGCCGGCTACTGCATGATCGAGTGCGACACCCCGGAGCGCGCCGTCGAGATCGCCGCGCGCTGGCCCGACGCGCGCTACGCGGCGGTCGAGCTGCGGCCGCTGATGGGCAGCTCCGGGACGGAGATGTGACGCCGTTCGAGGAGCTGCTGCGCGAGCTCGCGCCCCAGGTCCTCGGCGTG
>JBOGYT010000092.1:0-3651 GCA_050696955.1 Solirubrobacteraceae bacterium
TACCTCGCAGGCACGCGCTGTTGCCAAACCGCCTGCGGGCGATGTCGATCGGCACGACCGTGCCGCCGGTCGGACCCTCGAACGGCCGGCCGATGATGATCGTGCCATGCGTCGAGCCGGAGCTGCCGGGGATGATGCACACGTTGCGGTCGGCGTCGTAGGTCGAGCCCGGCGGGCAGATCTGGCCCGACGGCGGGTCGCAGACCTTGCCGTTGAAGCCGACCTTGCTCTCGGCGACGACGAGATCGAGCAGCGGCGCCCCGGTGTTCGGCGTGAGCACCTTGATGTGCACCGCGCGCACCGTCAGCGAGTTCGCGGTCCTCACCTGCTCGTTGATCTTGACGCTGATGAGGTTCGGGGCGATCGACAGCAAGTTGGCGATCGCCTGCACGAGGGGGTCGAGGTTCGTCGTGTTGATGCCGACGACCTGGCTTGAGCCCTCGAGCACGGGCGTCTTACCCGAGCACGAGCCGGTGGCGGCGGACACCGCCGCCTGGATGCTCAGGCCGGCGCCCAGGGTGAGGCCCTCGACCTTCGCGAGGGTCGAGACCTTCTGGGTGTCCGACGCGCCGAGCTCCGGCTCGATCTTCGTCCGCGCGTTCGCCGTCTGCAGGCCGAGCGACGCTTGCGGGATGCCGATCGGCGTCAGCAGGTTGCCCGCTCCGACGTCCGCATCGGCGCATTGCGCGTTGTCCGGATTCTGGCCGTTGGTGGTGTTGGGCTTGCCGTTGGCGACGATTGGCTCGACGCGGTCGTTACCGCCGACCGAGGCGTAGGTCGCGCTCGCCCGGCACTGCCACACCGGCACGCCGGTGGCCGCGTCCGCGCTCGGCACGAGCAACAGTCCCCCTAGGACAGCGGCAAGAACGGCTGCCGAAAGATGGCGCTTCATGATCTCCCTCTCTGTAGTACGTCCGCTATGCAATGCCGTCCGTGGCCCATCTGCCCCATGCCCCGCATAGCGTCCAGGTAGACCGCTCGACGACCCGATCCTCCGATTTCCGGTACTGAGGTGGCGTGATACCCCGCGCGAGGCGGAACGACACGCAATCCTCATGCTGATGGTGCCCCCGATGGCTGATCGTGTCCCTACCCGCTGATTGTTTCCCCTCCGCCGGGCCGCCCTGGGCTACCGTCACGGAATGCAGTCGGCAAGCGCAGGAGAACTCGTGACGGTGGCCGACGGCGGGCGGCCCCTCCCCGGAATCGTGTTCGACACGCCGAGCCGGACGAAAGTCGTCGTCGCCGTGGTGGAGCGTGGCCGGGGTCCGGTCTTTCGCACCGTTCATCCGGACACGCTGAGCGAGCGGGCGGACGAGGACCCGCAGGATCGCGCCCTGCGGCTGCTGATCCGCCGCACGCCGCCACCGGTTCGTGGTGCCGCCGCCGGCGGGGTTGGCACCGGCCGCGGTCGCCGCGGGCACACCCGCGGGCCGATGCACCGCACGACGGGCAAGTAGCGCCGCTCGCCCATCGTCAGGCGGCGTCGCGCCGGGCGCCGAGGACCATGAGGCCGACGAGCCGCGACACGACCATCGCCACGTACGCGATCCCCGCGACCTGTTCGAGCATCACGATCGATCGCGCCGAGGGCTTGACCGGCACCACGTCGCTCAGGCCGGTGCTCGACAGGTTCGTGAAGCTCAGGAACAGCAGCTCCGTCCACGTGCGCTCGGCGTTCGGATCGACCGCCGCGGTGAAGCTGCCGGGCTCGATCGCCTGGCACACGGTGAAGATGTAGGCGAACGCCCACGCCACGAGCGTGAACGTCGCCCCGACGGCGAACAGCTCGTCGCGCGTGACCACGTGGTCGGCCAGCATGTAGGCGACGAGCGCGCCGGCCGCGTAGAGGTAGAGGAGCGCCTCCACGGCCGACGAGTACGGCAGCAGGGCGTCGTCGCCGGTGACCGCCTGGACGAGCAGCAGCACGGTCGCCGGGATACCGAGCATCACGCCGATCCAGGTCAGTCCGGGTGAGCTGCGCACGGCGAGCAGGACGAGCCCGAGGATCGCGATGCCGAAGACGCTGAACAGGGCGCGACCCTCGTCGCTGCCCTCCATGAACGGGTAGAGCAGAACCCCGGCCAGCTGAGCTGCGAGCAGGATCGCGGAGGGCTCGCGTCGGGCGAGCTTGAGCACGCCGTGAACCTAGCCGCCGGGGCGGTCGCCATCGCCCCCCGAAAGGTGATGGACGTCACACATGTATCTCGTGGAGCGCCCATCCGGTCCGGTGCTCCCCTCGAACGAGTGGCGCACGGCGTCACGCAACCGCTTCAGGGAGGCATCAATGAGTAGGACAGCTCACACCAAGGGCGAGCAGTCGCCGGGCCTGCGGCAGATCGGCGGTCTCATGGCCGCCGCGATCCTCGCGATCTTCGGGATCGCCGCAGTGACCCAGGCCTGGATGGTCGGTCGACCGTGCAGAGCTCGCTTGGGCTCGAGAAGGTCGTCGGTTCTCCGCACATGACGCCCGACGCGATCGCGGCGAAGGCCAACGCCGCCGGGCTCCGCGGCGTCGACCTGCCGACCTGCGCGGTCGCCGGCAAGTCGATCGCGAACGGCACCGAGGCGCGCTGCTTCGCGCAGTACATGCGCATCGACGCGCTCATGGAGACCGGTGGCAAGACCTACGCCCAGATGCCGCGCTTCGCGAGGACGACGGCAAGGGCACGAACATCGAGGCGCAGGCCCAGACGGGCCCCGACGGCCGCCCGGTCAACAACCCGGCGCGCAACGTGTGGGTCACCGAGACCGCGCTGTCGAGCGCGCTGAACACGAGCTAC
The DNA here is from genome assembly GCA_050696955.1 of Solirubrobacteraceae bacterium. Lineage (GTDB taxonomy): Bacteria > Actinomycetota > Thermoleophilia > Solirubrobacterales > Solirubrobacteraceae > CADCVQ01. The sequence goes on from JBOGYT010000092.1 coordinate 2,784, forward strand.
ATGGCCGAGCAGATCTCGCTGTTCGGGATCGCCGGCGGCGGCTCGTTCCTGCTCGTGGCCTTCGGCTTCGCCGACGTCGCGCTGGCGGGCATGCGCCTGTCGCGCCGCTCGCTGGCGTTCTCGCGCACGCGCAAGCCCGCCGAGGTGGGCTCAGCCGCCTAGTGGGTCGACCATGAACGTTTCGCCCGAAACCACGGACGCGCCCGCGGGCGTTACCTAGACTCGGGTGGATGGCGCGCCGCGTCTACCTGTTCTCCACCGACTCCTGCAATTTCTGCGAGCACGCCAAGTCGTTGCTCTCCAAGCGCGGCGTGGCCTTCGAGGAGGTCAACCTCGGCCGGCATCCCCAGCTGCAGGCCGAGCTCGCCGACCTCACCGGCCTGACGAGCTTTCCGCAGATCCTCGTCGAAGGCGAGACGCTCGGCGGCCTCAACGAGCTGCGCGCCGCCGACCGCGACGGAACGCTCGCCTCGTGGGCAGCTGACTGACGCTAGGCCAGCCACTGCATCGTCGCGACATGTGGATCGACCGCGGCGAGCTGCTGCACCGACCGCCTTGCGCCGCGGTAGGTGACCGCGACGAGCGCGCAGTCCGCGGCGTCCGGCCGTTCGTGGATGTCGGGCTGCGGGAGCCCGGACCGTCCGCCGGGTCCCTCGAGGTAGATCCACGTCAGATCGCTGTCGGCGCCGGCGCGGTCGAGCGAGGCGGCCAGCTCCCGCTGCTGGGACTCGTACGTGTAGACGAGCGCCAGCGAGTGCCACACGACGGGGTGGACGCCTGCGCTGCCGTTGAGCGTCAGCTCCGCCGCCAGTGACGGGCCGTCCCCGCGGACGAGCCGCGGCGGCGCCTCGCGGGCCAGGGCCAGCGC
>JBOGYT010000093.1:0-6933 GCA_050696955.1 Solirubrobacteraceae bacterium
CTTCGACCCATCGTGCGCCGGTCGCAGCGCATCGGTACACGGTCTCCCAGCCATCGGCGCGTACCTGGACCTCGACCAGGTGTTCGTCTGCATAGCATTTCGCCGCGTCGTCCCACAGCTCGACCAACTCATCGCAACGGCAGTCCACGCCGACATCATGGCGTCTGGCACCGATGGCTGAAGCGCGTCGTGGCCGACAGGCTGGTCGCCTACGCTCCGCGCGTGGACGAGGATGCGCGCGCCTGGGTGCGTTGGTGGCGGCTCGATGGGTTGCCGGAGATGCGCAACCTGCTGTGGGACAAGTGGGACCCGCTCTCACTGCGCGGAGAAGCGCCCGAGGACGAGTACGACAGCTACGCCAACGTGCTTGCCAGCAAGCTCAGGCGCGGCAACACCCGTCACGACATCGCCGACTACCTCACGACATGCCTCTCCGAGGACGGCATCATCACGCCGCGGTGGAGGCAGCGCTGCGAGGACGCCGCGCAAGCGCTGCTCGACTGGTACGAGCAGTCCGACGCACCACGGTAGTCCGCTTCAACTGGGGCCACGAACCGGATATCCCCTTTGGACGGACTCGAGAGCCGGACGACGCTTGCGGAATGCGCGAGAAGCGACAGCCTCGACCGGCTGGGGCGGTAGCGCGGTTCTGCCTCGAAGGAGCAGCCCTGCGCCGGCCGGCCCTCCCTGCGTCGCTCACCGGGACCATGGTCGAACCGTGGTCTGCTGGTTGCAGACTCGGCGCCACGCGTGGCGCCGAGTCAAGCTGAGCGGCCGAACGCTCCGGGCAGGCGCGCCCGGCCGCCCGTCATGAGCCCGTCGTACGCGCGGACCAGTTCATCTGCGGCCTGGTTGAGCTCGTCGCGCCGAGCCTCGTACCTCTCGTAACGCTCGCCCTCCGGCGGGTTGTCGCGTACCCAGTCCGAGTCGCCGAGGTGGTACGCGTTGTCGAGCGTCCGGTGAGGGATGCCGTACTGCGCGCACTTCCCCATCAACTTGTTGACGGCGGACATCAGCTGCTCGCGAAGCCGCTCCAGCTCTGGGTCCAGGAAGCGGTCCTCGACGGCGTTGTGGTCGTTGAGCATCTCCATCAGGTGGTACGTCTTGCCGCCGTACCAGACACCGCCGAGGTCTGTGTCGCGCCAGAAGTCGATGTCGGCCCGCGGGAGCGTCTCGCGGATCGTTCGGAGAATGTTCGTGTCGTGCGCGACGCGCTCCGAGCTGGTGCGCTGCTCGTGCTCAGCGAGACGCTCCTCGGCGTCGCGCCGGGCGCCTTCCGCTTGAGCGGCGGCCGCGCGATGGCGACCCGAAGACCTCAGCGCAAGTAGGAGGGCGATCGCTAGCCCGACGCTGATCGCCGCCAGCAGGATGACGAGCCAGAACGGATAGAGCCACTCGGCGCCATCGCGGATGGCGTGCCGGAAGTCCTTCGAGGCGGCGGTCCCGATCCCGCCGGCGATCGCCAGGACCCCGAGCAAGATCTTCCACGCCCACGAGAAGAAGGTCGTGACGCTGCTCTGCCGCTGGCCGGCCGCCGCCGGGGCTACCACCCCACCGCCTCGGGCGAGGCGCTGGCGCGCCGAAGTGCCTCCACGATGGGTGCACGCAGCGGGCGCTTCAGCGCGAGCTCAGCGACCCACGACGCGGCGCGCTGGTGGTCATCGATCACCTCGACGGCCGCGGCCACCTCGGACGGCGACTTGAGCGAGGCGAGCAGCTCGACCGCGACGTCGCGGACGTGCCAGCGGTTGTGGCTCACCCCGACCTCCAGCAGCCGCCTGATGACAAGACGGTGAACGGCCAGGTCCTTCGTGATGCCGAAGACGAACTGGAGGAAGTCGGCGATGGTGTCGCAGTAGTCGAACGAGAGGGCGCCGTTCACGTTGATGTGGTTGTCGTAGGCGCGTATCAGCGCCCGGAAGCTGTTCGGCTCCTTGGCGGCCCAGCAGCGAAGCACCGGCTTCGGGATGCGCGGCACGACGCCGCGGAAGAGCTGTTCCTCTCCGGCGTAGGTCCGCAGGTGCGCGTCGAGCGCCTCGATCGCCGACGCCTCGTCGGCGTCGCCGATGGCCTGCCCTGCGGCTTCGGCCAGCTGCTGGCCTCGCTCCAGTGGCGGCAGCTCGACTGCCGGCGTCGTCAGCAGCTGCTCGAAGCGGGCGAGGGCGACGCCCGCGTCGGCGAAGCGCTCTGCCGGGTCGTCGCGGCAGCACTTGTCGATGAACCACCGGAACTGCTCCGGGACCCCCGTGAGGTCGACCGCCAGCGGCGTGGGCTCTCGGCCGGAGAGCATGTGGCCGAGGATCTTGCCGAGCGCGTAGACGTCCGCCGGCGGCCCCGCGCGCTTCGAGTCGGCGGCCTGCTCGGGCGCCATGTACCGCAACGTGCCGAGTTCTTGCGCCGTCCGGGTCAACGTGGTGCCGTCGACGTCGATCTGCTTGGCGATGCCGAAGTCGGAGATCACCGGCACGCCCGAGGAGATGAGGACGTTGCTCGGCTTGAGGTCGCGATGCAGGACGCTGCGCTCATGCGCGTGGGCTACCCCGCCGAGCACGTCGCGGAAGACGCCCACGCTCCATGCCTCGTCAGCGGTGCGTCCGTCCTCGATCGCGTCCTTGAGGCTGCCGTCGCTAGCTCGGCGCATGACGAAGAAGGGCACGCCGCTGGCGTTGTGGCCCTTGGCGACGACCGGCATCACATGCCGGTGGTCGAGGCTCTCCAGGATCTCGATCTCGCGCTCGAACCGCTTGACGACCTCGGGCACCTGCGCGAGGTCAGTCTGGAGGTACTTGATCGCGTAGTCGTAGACGTCCTCGCCGTCGGCCGGCTTGCCGGCGAAGACGACCCCGAAGCGACCCCACCCGAGCTTCTCTCCCTTGCGCCAACGCGCCATGAGACAGAGGATACGAACCGGTCGAGGCTCTCGTAGCGGCGCGGAGCGGGCCAAGGCGCGGGGCGAGGACCACCTGCATCGGACGCGGCGTGGGGCGCGGTGAGCTACAGCCCCGAGCCGCTCGAAACGACGCGTGCCCGCCCGTCAGAACCGCCGGTTCCGGCGACTGCCCGGCGTAGCCTGACCCTGTGTCGTCGCACCCGGGTCGGAATACCCCTTGCCCCTGCGGCAGCGGGAAGAAGTACAAGCGGTGCTGCCTTGATCGTGAGCGCGAGCGCGACCACGGCCTCGACTCGGCGCTCGATGAACCTCAGGTGCCGGACGATCCGCCCGGCACCCTGACCCTTCTGGTTCCGACTCCGGGCGGCATGCTCGTGAGCCGCATCACCGCGGCCTCGCCGCTGAACGAAGACGAAGATCAGGGGGACGCCGCGGAACGGGCGACGCTGGACGCCGCCGCGCTGTGGGGACTCCCGGACTTCGTGTACCGCCCATCGCTGCGGAAGCTCGGTTCGGGGACTCGAGAGCTGGGCGACGCCGTGGTCATCGTCGGCGATCAGGCTCTCGTGGTGCAGGTCAAGAGCCGCGTCGGGACGCCCAGCAGCGCGGACCGCGAGCGCAACTGGCTGACGAAGAAGGCGGCGGAAGCCCATCGCCAGGCCAAGGGCACCATCCGGCAGCTGTGTCTCGGGTCGGCGGACTTCGAGAACGCACGTGGCCGAACGTTCACCATCGACGGCAACGAGCTGTCGTGGCTGAGCGTGGTCGTGCTCGACCATCCCGACGTGCCCGAGGGCGTGGAGCCTGACGTCCCCGCCGACACCGTGGTGCTGCTGCGTCGCGACTGGGAGTTCCTCTTCGAGCACCTCAAGTCGACGCACCTCGTCGCGCAGTACCTCAGGCGGGTGCGGGGCCGGAGCATCGAGCTCGGGACCGAGCCGGTGCGGTACTTTGAGAAGGCGACCGCCGACGCGCGGGCCGACCCTGATCCCTTCCCCAGCCACCTGCTCGGCCCAGATGGTCGTCCGGTGTCGGCGCCACAGCTGCCGCTGCTGGCGGCCGGCGAAGACGCTGAGGCGGCCGAGCGGGCCGGACACCTGCTCTTCCGCCAAGTGATGGAGGACGCCGCCACCGGCCAGTTCGACGCGTCGCGCGAGGCGGAGCGCCTGCACATCCTCGCGTCCCTCGACCGGCTGCCGGTCGCCCATCGCGGCGGCTTCGGGCAGCTGATGATAGAGGCCCTGAGGCTGGTGCTGACCGCTGACCCCGGCGAAACCCTCTGGCGCTTCAGGCGCATGCAGGGCGAGGACGGACGCCTCCACCTCGGCTTCGGCGCGTGCTCGGGCTCAAGCCAGATGCACCGCGACATCTTCTCGACGTGGGTCCAGCTGCGACATCACCAGTACCAGCAGCTCGTCGGGCTCGAAGACCTCACCACGGTCGGCGTGCTGCTGACGCACCGAACGGACGGGCAGCGGCCGTGGGACACCACGATCACCGCGGTGCGCGGCGACCTCAAGCTCACCGCCGAGGAGATCGCGCAGTACGAAGAGCTCTGGGACGGCGACAGCCGTCTCGACCCGGACTCGCGAACGGCCTAGGAGTCGTCCGACAGCTGGCCGACGTCCACGGCCTGCTCGTCGGGCACAGAGGGCGCGGGTGGCTTGCCGTCGGGCCGGACGCGGTCGTTGACCTCGTTGGCGATGCGCGTCAGGAACGTCGGCGAGCGAAAGACGCGAGCGGTTGGCGGCAAGCTGACCGGCTTGTATGGTCGCCGGCCCGAGTGCCCGTCGTCTTGCACTCGGCCTCTACTCCTACATTGAAAGCAGCGCTCCGGCGGCCATTCGCCTGGCCCCGACGGGCGCCCCAGTGCGGCGACGGGGTCTGCGCTTCTGCTTCTGGACGAACTCGAGAGCCGGACGCCACTCGCGCAACGCGCGAGAAGAAGCGTTCTCCCTGCCCCGGGACACGGCCGCATGCGGCGCTCGCTCGGCCGAGACAAGTGTCCTCATCGTGGTAATGTGGACACATGCGGGAGATCGGTGTGCGAGAGCTGAAGCAGACCTTGAGCGAGACGCTGAGGGCCGTCGGGCGTGGGGAGCAGATCCGCGTGACGATCCGGGGCCGGCCCGTCGCTGACATCGTTCCTGCGGGTGATGCGGGCAATGATCGCCTGCGAGAGTTGGTGGCGGCCGGTCGCGTCGTGCCTCCGTCACGCTCGCGCCCATCGCGCGCGCCGCGCCTGGTCACTGGGCAGACGAGCGCGTCGGCGCTCGTGCTGTCCGAGCGGGACGCGGAGCACTGAATCTCTACCTGGACGCGAGCGCTCTGGTCAAACGCTACGTCCGCGAGGACGGCAGCGACGTCGTGCGCGACGCGATGCAGCAAGCCGATGGCTGGTTCATATGTCGCGTCGGCTTTGTCGAGACGGTCCGCGCGGTGAGCATCGCCGGTGGCAGCACGGCTGCCAACGGCCTGCGCCGGGAATGGCCGGCGTTCGCGGTCGTCGAGGTCGACGAGCGCCTTGCCGATCACGCCGCCTCGCTGACACTCGAGCGTGACCTTCGCAGCCTCGACGCCCTGCACCTGGCCGCCGCGCTCGTACTTCCCGGACACGATCTCGTCTTCGCGACATGGGACCGGCGCCAGTACGCCGCCGCCCAGGCTGAGGACCTGCAGCTGCTGCCCGCCGCGTTGCCCTGAACATCGCCCACATCCAGGCCGACCGGGCCGAGCGCCACCATCGCCGGGGCGGGGCGCTGGTCAGCCGGCGGGTGAGCCCTGGTCAGGAGGCGCGAGCGGCCGAGGCGGCCGGATGCGATCGCGACGGGCCGCCACAACCTTGACACGACCGTGGTAAGGTTGCCCTGGAGTGGACGCGCTGACGATCAACGAAGCCGCCGAGACGACCGACTGGTCGCCGCGGATGCTGCGCTACATCGAGCGCGCCGGGCTCATCGAGCCGCGGCGCTCGGGCGCCGGCTACCGCCTGTACGGTCCGGGGGAGCTGCAGCGGCTGCGAACGCTGCGCGAGCTCGTCTCGCGCTTCGACGTCGGTCTCGGTGACATCGGCTTCGCGATGCGGCTGCGACGCGACGGGCAGCTCGCGGCCGCCGTCGACGCGTGGTTCGAAGCCGAGCCGAAGCGTCCCGAGGACGTCCCGCCGGCCGAGTGGCTGCGCTGGGAGCAGGACAAGCACACGAAGCTGCTGGCTCTGGCCGCAGCTGCCGCACGACCAGAGCCAATCCCGGCCACGAACGTGGCCTGAACGAAGGAGATCGCCCCCACATGAACCCCGCCACCGCCGTCGACACGAAGCAGGACTACAAGGTCGCCGACCTCTCGCTCGCCGACTACGGCCGCAAGGAGATCGAGCTCGCCGAGCACGAGATGCCCGGCCTCATGCAGACGCGCAGGGAGTTCGCCGAGGCGCAGCCGCTCAAGGGCGCCCGCATCACCGGCTCGCTGCACATGACGATCCAGACCGCGGTGCTCATCGAGACGCTGACGGCGCTCGGCGCCCAGGTCCGCTGGTGCAGCTGCAACATCTTCTCGACGCAGGATCACGCCGCCGCCGCGGCGGTCGTCGGGCCCGACGGCACGCCCGAGGATCCCAAGGGCGTTGCGATCTTCGCCTGGAAGGGCGAGACGCTCGACGAGTACTGGTGGTGCACGGAGCGCGCGCTGGACTGGGTGGACGGAGAGGGCCCGAACCTCATCCTCGACGACGGCGGCGACGCGACGATGCTCGTCCACAAGGGCGTCGAGTACGAGAAGGCGGGCGCCGCGCCGGACCCCTCGACGGGTGAGTCCGAGGAGTTCGTGGCGTTCCTGAAGCTGCTCAACAAGTCGATCGCGGAGGACGGCCAGCGGTTCACGCGGATCGCCGGCGGCATTATCGGCGTCAGCGAGGAGACGACGACCGGCGTCGGGCGCCTGTACCAGATGGCCAAGCAGGGCACGCTCCTGTTCCCGGCGATCAACGTCAACGACTCCGTCACGAAGTCGAAGTTCGACAACCTCTACGGCTGCCGCCACTCGCT
>JBOGYT010000094.1:0-6793 GCA_050696955.1 Solirubrobacteraceae bacterium
GCCGAGCACTGGACGGCGTGCGAGCGGCGCTGCGGCGAGCGGCCAGAGATTCCCGTGACCGTCTCGATGGCGGCCGACGGATCGATCGCGGGTCGCAGCGGCGCTGCGGCGTGGAGCGCGCCATCGCTCGCCGCGGCCGCGACGCGGCTGGAAGGCGCGGGCCCGTGATCGCCTACGAGCGCGACGGCGCCGCGATCTACCGCCGGTCGTTCGCCACGATCCGCGACGAGGCCGACCTCTCCGGCCTCGACCCGATCCTCGCGCGCGTGGCGGTGCGGATGATCCACGCGTGCGGCATGGTCGACCTCACCGGCGACGTCGCCGCCTCGCCCGGGTTCGGCGCGGCCGCCGAAGCCGCGTTGCGCGCCGGGGCGCCGATCCTCTGCGACACCGCGATGGTCGCCGCCGGGGTGACGCGGTCGCGGCTGCCCGCCGGCAACGACGTCGCCTGCACGCTTGGCGAGCCGGGCGTCCGGGAGCTCGCGGCGCGGCTCGGGACGACCCGCAGCGCGGCGGCCCTCGAGTACTGGCGCGAGCGGCTCGACGGCGCGCTCGCGGTCATCGGCAACGCCCCGACGGCGCTCTTCCGGCTGCTGGAGCTCGTCGCTGAGGGTACGGGCCGGCCGGCCGCGGTGATCGGCGTGCCGGTCGGCTTCGTCGGCGCCGCCGAGAGCAAGCTCGAGCTGGCAAGTACCGGCTCCGGGCTCGACTACCTCGTCGTCCATGGCCGCCGCGGGGGCTCGGCGATCGCCGCCGCGGCCGTCAACGCGCTGGCGAGCGAGATCGAGTGACGATGCAGGGGATCCTCTACGGCGTCGGCGTCGGCCCGGGCGACCCCGAGCTCGTCACGGTCAAGGCCCGGCGCGTCATCGAGTCCGCCGACGTCGTCGCCTACCCGCTCGGTCCCGGCAAGGAGGGTGTCGCGCGCAGGGCCGCGGCGCCGTACCTCGCCAACCAGGCCCAGCTCGTCCTGGAGTACCCCGTCACGACCCAGGAGCCCGACCACCCCGGCGGCTACGAGGGCGCGCTGCGCGACTTCTACGACGCGTCGGCCGCGCGCATCGCCGCCGAGCTCGACGCCGGCCGCAGCGTCGCCGTGCTGTGCGAGGGCGATCCGTTCTTCTACGGCTCGTACATGTACCTCCACGAGCGCCTCGCGGCGCGGTACGCGTGGGAGGTCGTTCCCGGCGTGACCGCGTTCAGCGCGGCCGCCGCGGCCGCCGGCACGCCGCTGGCCAAGCGCGACGACGTCCTGACCGTGCTGCCGGGGACGCTGCCGCCGGCCGAGCTCGCGGCGCGGGTGCGCGACTGCCACGCGGCGGTCGTCATGAAGCTCGGCCGCCGGTTCGGCGCCGTCCGCGAGGGCCTCGAGGACGTCGCCGACCGCGCCGTCTACGTCGAGCGCGCGAGCCATCCCGGCGAGCGGATCGCGCCGCTCGCGGGCGTCGAGGGGAGCGTGCCGTACATGTCGCTCGTGCTCGTGCCGACGGCGTCGACCCGGCCGTCGCCGGGCGCGGCACGCGCAGGACAGCTCGCCGTCGTCGGGCTCGGCCCGGCTGGCGCGCAGTGGCTGACGCCCGAGGCGGGGGACGCGCTGCACCGCGCCGAGCACCTCGTCGGCTACGCGCCGTATCTCGCGCGCGTGCCCGTCCGCAGCGGCCAGCAGCGCCACGCGTCCGACAACCGCGCCGAGCTGCAGCGCGCTCGCCATGCGCTCGAGCTTGCGGCCGGCGGCGCGCGCGTCGCGGTCGTGTCCTCCGGCGATCCGGGGATCTTCGCGATGGCCGCCGCGGTGCTCGAGGCGCTCGAAGCGGGCAACGGCGACCACGGCACGGTCGACATCAGCGTCCTGCCCGGCCTGTCGGCGATGCAGGCGGCGGCCGCGCGGGTGGGAGCGCCGCTCGGCCACGACTTCGCCGTCGTCTCGCTGTCCGACCAGCGCAAGCCGTGGGACGTCATCGAGCGCCGCCTGGAGGCCGCCGCCGGCGCCGACTACGCGATCGCGATCTACAACCCGGCGTCGAAGGCGCGTCGCGATCAGCTCGACCGCGCGCGCGAGGTGCTGCGGCGCCATCGCGACGGCGAGACGCCGGTCGTCGTCGCCCGCGACGTCGGCGGACCGGCGGAGGACGTCGCGGTGACCGACCTCGACCGTCTGGCGGCGGCGCGGGTCGACATGCGCACGCTGCTCATCGTCGGCTCATCGCAGACGCGCGTGCTCGCCGGCCCGGGCGGCTCACCGCTCGTCTACACGCCGCGCAGCTACCCGGCGTGACCGAGCCACGCGAGCGCCTGCTCGACGGTCGCGACGGTCTCGGACGCCGCTCGCGGCGGGCGCGCCACGACGATCACGGGCAGCCCTCGCTCGCGGGCCGCGTCGAGCTTCGCCCGCGTCATCTCGCCGCCGGAGTCCTTCGTGACGAGCACGTCGAGGGCGTGGCGGTCGATGAGCGCGAGCTCGCCGGCGAGCTCGAACGGCCCGCGGTCGAGCCGCAGCTCGTGGTCGGGCGGGAGCGCGTGCGGGTCAGGCGGATCGACGCAGCGCACGAGGAAGAACGCGCCGCTGACGTGCGCGAACGACGCCAGTCCCTGGCGGCCGGTCGTCAGGAAGACACGCCGTCCTGCCTCCGGGAGGAGCGCGGCCGCCTCGTCGAGCGACGCGGCCTCGCGCCAGTCGATCGCCGGATCGCGCGCGAACGGCCGGCGCTCGAGCCGCAGCAGCGCGGTGTCGGTCTGGGCGCACGCATGCAGCGCCGACCACGACATCCGCTCGGCGAACGGATGCGTCGCGTCGATGACGGCGTCCACCGCCTCGTCGCGGAGGTACGCGGCGAGCCCGTCGGGCCCGCCGAAGCCGCCGACGCGCACCTCGCCGGCTGGCACGCGCGGCCGCGAGATCCGTCCGGCCAGCGTGGAGATCACGCGCACGTCCGGCGCGTCGTCGAGCGCCGCTGCGAGCGCGCGCGCCTCGCCGGTCCCGCCCAGGATGAGGACCGTCTCAGCCATCGATGAGACGCATGCTGCTCATCGGGATCGGCGCCGGCGACCCGGAGTACGTCACCCAGCAGGCGATCCGCGCGCTCAACGAGGTGGACGTGTTCTTCGTCATGGAGAAGGGCGAGGCGTGCGACGATCTCGTCGCCCTGCGCCGCGAGATCTGCGAACGCTTCATCGCGGGTGAGTCCTACCGGATCGTCACCGTCCGCGATCCGGAGCGCGACCGGACGGCCGACGCCTACGCGCCGGCGGTCGACGACTGGCGCCGCCGCCGCGCGGCGATCTGGGAGCGGCTCATCGCCGAGGAGCTCGACGAGGACGGCATCGGCGCGATCCTCGTCTGGGGCGACCCGTCGTTGTACGACTCGACGCTCGCGGTCGTCGATGCGATCGCGAGCGCGGGGCGAGTGGTGTTCGACATCGAGGTCGTTCCCGGCATCAGCGCGGTCGCGGCGCTCTGTGCGCGCCACAGGGTCGCGCTCAATCGGGTGGGTGGGTCGGTCCTCATCACGACCGGACGGCGGCTGGCCCGCGCGGGCCTGGAGGAGAACGCCCGCGATGTCGTTGTCATGCTCGACGCGCGCTGCGCGTTCGCGCAGCTTGCCGAGGACGACGTCGACATCTACTGGGGCGCGTACCTCGGCACGCCGGACGAGATCCTCGTCGCCGGTGCGCTCACCGAGGTGGCAGGCGAGATCCAGCGCGTGCGCGCTGAGGTGCGCGCACGCAAGGGCTGGATCATGGACACCTACCTGCTGCGCAGGCGGTGAGGCTCAGGCGGCGTCGCTGAGACCTTCGAGGGCGGGCTCGTCGGCCAGGGCTCGCATGGCCGCTTCCTCGAGCTGGCGGGCGCGGTCGCGCCGCAGCCCGAGCTCGCGGCTCGTTGCTTCGATGCTGCGCTCGCGGCCGTCGTGCAGGCCGAAGCGCAGCTCGACGACGCGGCGCTGCTCCCCGGTCAGCCGTCCGAGCGCGTCCGCGACGGCGCGGCCGAGCTCGGTCGACTGCGCCTCCTCGGCGGGCCCCGGCGCCTCGGTGGCGATGAAGTCACCCAGATGGCTGTCGCCGTCCTCGCCGATCGGCACGTCGAGGCTCGTCACGGCGCGCCGCGCCTCGCGCAGCGCCTGAACGTCCTCGACGGTCATGTCGGCGGCCGCGGCAACCTGCTCGTCGGTCGGGTCGTGCGACAGCTTGAGCATGAGATCCTGCTCGACGCGGGCGAGCTTGCGCTCGCGCTGCTCGATGTGGACCGGCAGGCGGATCGTCCGCGCGCTGTTCGCCATCCCGCGCTGGATGCTCTGGCGGATCCAGAGCGTCGCGTACGTGGAGAACTTGAAGCCCTTGCGCCAGTCGAACTTCTCGGACGCGCGGATGAGCCCGAGCATGCCCTCCTGGACGAGGTCGCCGAGCGGCAGCCCGAGGCCCTGGTAGCGGCGCGCCTGCGAGACCACGAGGCGCAGGTTCGAGTTGATCATCCGGTCCTTGGCGGCGATGTCGCCGCGCTCGATGCGCTTGGCGAGCTCGACCTCCTCCACCGCCGTGAGCAGCGGGTACCGCGAAGCCTGGTTGAGAAAGATCTGCAGCGAGTCGGTCGCTGCCTCGTGATGCGCGCGTGCGTCAGCGCGACCGGTGTGATCGACGGTCGTGCGCCGCTGCGGGCGCTTGTGCGGAGCGCGGTGCTCGTCGCCGCGGCGACGCGTGCTCGTTCTGGTGATGCCGGCCAATTGGGTCCTTTCGAGATGGGCTGGCGCTGCGTGTCCGCTCCATCCGACCCCAGCTCGTCGCGCGACGATGCGGCGACGTCAACAGCATTCGGAGAGGAAGAGCGGCCGTGCGGGCGGGCGAACCCGCACAACGCCGCGAAGAACGATATCAGATGGTTGCTTGCGCAAGCAAGGACCTGTTCACGCTAGCAGCCAAACCATGCCTGATCGTCAGTCTTCCGCTCACGGAGTCGGTCGTCGCGCCGGTTGGTGATGACCTCCAAGAGATTTCGTTGGTTGCCGCGGTCCATCTGCGATGCAGGCCCATCAGAGTCGCCTCAAGCCCGTCCCGAAGGGCTTGCTCGATCTGGCGATCATCGATATCGAGGATGTCCGGGCGGTATGGAAAGTAGGGTCGCAGCACGCTCACGGTCACATCACCGTCGGCAAGGAGGGGCCACGCCCGCTAGACAGAGACTCGCACAGCACCGCCGCTCCGGCGCTAGCTCCAGGTGGTGACGAGCATCCCGACTGAGCGAGGGGATTCTCATACTCGGTCCCTGTTCTGGAACGTCGGCTCGGACCACAGCTCGAAGCTTCTTGCGTCTTCGCGGTCGTAGCGGGGGTCCCAGAGCTGGACGACGATGCGCGTACGGACTCCGCAGGCGTCGCGAGCGCGCCGATCCTGGCTCGAGCTGCGATTAGGGGTACGAACCAGGACGGGTGCGGTCGCGCCCGGCCGAGTACAGGTGGCTGTCGCAGAACGCGGGGCCGGCGAGCGCCGGGCCGACGATGATGACGGCGCTGCGGCGCACGCCGGCGGCGTGGACCTGCGCGGCGATCGTCGCGAGCGAGCCCTGGAGAACGATCTCGTCCGCGTGGGAGGCGCGCGCGACGACGGCGACGGGACCGTCGTCGCCGTAGTGCTCGGCGAGCCTCGGGGCGATCTCGTCGATCGCCTGGACGGCGAGATGCAGGACGAGGGTCGCGCCGTGGGCGGCGAGCGCGTCGAGGTCCTCGCCCTCCGGCATCGGCGTGGCGCGCCGAGCGTGGCGGGTGAGGATCACTGTCTGGGCAACGCCGGGAAGCGTGAGCTCTCGCCCGAGGCTGGCCGCGGCGGCGGCGAAGGCGGGGACGCCGGGGGTGATGTCGTACGGGATCTCGAGGGCGTCGAGGCGGCGCATCTGCTCGGCGGCGGCGCTCCAGATCGAGACGTCGCCCGAATGCAGGCGCGCGACGTCGTCGCCGCGGTCGTGGGCGGCGGCGTACTCGTCGATGATCGCGTCGAGGTCGAGGTGCTGCGTGTCGACGAGGCGCGCGTCGGCGGGTGCGTGGGCGAGCACCTCGCTCGGGACCAGCGCGCCCGCGTACAGCACGACCGGCGAGGACGCGATCAGCCGCTGGGCTCGCAGCGTGTTGAGGTCGGGGGCGCCGGGCCCGGCGCCGACGAAGTGCACCGTCATGGCGCGTGCAACACCCACTGCGTGATCGTCCTGGCGGGCCGCCAGCCGGTGAGGTCGCCCAGCGGCTCGGCGTGCGCGACCGCCACCCGGGTGAGCCGCCCGCCGCGTTCGGCGTACGCGCGCGAGAGGATCGTCTCGCCCTCGAGCGTGACGACGTTGGCGACGAGGCGCCCGCCGGGCCGCAGCGCCTTGCGGCACCGCGTCAGCAACCCGTAGCTCGTCAGGCCGCCCCCGACGAAGATCGCGTCGGGTCGCTCGGTGAGCTTGTCGAGCGCGGCGGGGGCCTCGCCGGTCACGACCTGGAGCCACGGCACCCCGAGCGCCAGCGCGTTGCGGGCGATCCGCCGCGCGCGCTGCGCGTCACGCTCGATCGCGATCGCGCGGGAGCCCGGCGCGGCGCGCAGCCACTCGATCGCGACCGACCCGCTGCCGGCGCCGATGTCCCACAGGAGCTGCCCGGGCACGGGGACGAGCGCCGCCAGCGTGACCGCGCGCACCGCGCGCTTCGTGATCTGGCCATCGTGCTCGTAGGCGTCGTCGGGCAGTCCGGGCGCGCGGCCGAGCAGGCGGCCGCCGCCGCGGACCTCGATCGCGACGAGATGCAGCGCAGCGGCCTCGCGGTCGCCCCAGTCG
>JBOGYT010000095.1:0-4008 GCA_050696955.1 Solirubrobacteraceae bacterium
TACTCGCGCTGCTCGCCGACGTGGCCGGCGATCGGCTTGATCTCCGCGCCGAGGTCGGAGGGCAGGAAGCGCGAGTTGGTCCGCGGGTAGGTGAGCGCCTTGTGCTCCTCGTAGAGCCGCTGGGCGGCCGCGAGCGTGCGCCGGGCGGAGAAGCCGTAACGCGTGTTGGCCTCGCGCTGCAGCGTCGTGAGGTCGTACAGCAGCGGCGCCTTCTCGGACCGCTTGGTCGTCTCGAGCTTGGTGATCTCGCCCTGCCGGCCGCGCACCGCCGCGACGATCGCCTCGGCGTCCTGGGCGGTCTTCAGGCGCGGCTGCGATCCGTCGTGGTAGCGGCCGGAGTAGGCGCGGCCCGTGTCGCCGCCGGCCGGCTCGAACGTCGCGTCGACGAGCCAGTACGGCTCGGGCTTGAAGGCCCGGATCTCCTCCTCGCGGCGGGTGAGGATCGCGAGTGTCGGCGTCTGCACGCGGCCGAGCGACACGGCGCCGTCAAACGACGAGCGCAGGCGGATCGTGGCGGCGCGGGTGGCGTTCATGCCGACGATCCAGTCGGACTCCGAGCGTGAGCGGGCAGCGGCCTCGAGCAGCGCGAACTCCTCCGCCGGACGCAGCTCGTCGAACGCGCGCTGCATCGCCGCCTTCGTCATCGACGACAGCCACAGCCGCTTGACGGGCTTGGACGACCCCGCCTTCTCGAACAGGTAGGCGAAGATGAGCTCGCCCTCGCGACCGGCGTCGCAGGCGTTGATGACCTCGTCGACGTCGTCGCGGCCGAGCTGGCGCGTGACGACCGACATCTGCTTCTTCGAGCGCTCGTCGCGCACGACGAGCTTGAACTTCGGCGGGACGATCGGCAGGTCGGCCATCCGCCACTTCTTGTACTTCGCGTCGTACTCGTCGGGCTCGGCGAGCTGCACGAGATGCCCGACGGCCCACGTCAGCACGTGCTCGGGACCCTCGAGGTAGCCCTCCTGCTTGGCGAACGGGCCCGGCAGGACGCGGGCGAGGTCGCGCCCGACGGACGGCTTCTCTGCGATGACGATCGTTTTGGACATGCCCGAGGCGGCAGGGTAGCGCCCTGCCGGTTCCCCGCCCGAGCGCTTGTCTGGTCAGGAGACGTTCTCAGCGCACGCAGGGACCGGTGCCGACGCGGTCGCGAATGCGCCGCAGCGTCCGGCGCACGATGTCATTCGGGACCGCGTAGCCCCCGGACGGCCGGCTGCCGACCGCCTTGGCGAAGACCGTCCCCGAGACGCGCCCGGCGACGTCCACGACCGGGCCGCCCGAGTTGCCCGGCTTGACCGACCCGCGGAAGCTCGTGATCTTGCGCCGCACCGGGCCGCGACCGTACGCGTCCTGGGAGATGACCGTCCGGGTCGAGCCGATCCGCACGGGCCGCGCGTCGAAGGGGCCGTTGAGCGGGAACCCGAGCGCCGCGCCCGGCTCCGTCGGCTTGACCTCGCGCGCGAAGCGCAGCGTCGGCGCCTGCAAGGACACGCGCAGCACGGCGACGTCGTTGAGCGGGTCGAACGCGACCGGCGTCGCGTCGTGCTGCGATCCGGTGCCGCGCAGCTGCACGACCGTGTCGTCCTGACCCGCGATGACGTGCGCGTTCGTCACGACCAGCCCGTTGCCGGCGACCCAGCCCGAACCGGAGACCCCGAGCCCGCAGGCGGTGCCGAGGATCCGCACGACGGAGTTGCCCGCTCGCGCGACGTCGGGATCGCGCGCGACCGCGCTCTTCGGCGGGCCGACGTCGACCTCTGGGCCGTCGATGCTCGGGAACGGGTCGAACCGCGCGAGCGCCTTGAGCAGCGTGTCCGACGGCAGGACCTCGTTGAGGCGCGTGAGGATCTCCGAGCGCTGGACCTCGCGGCGCCATTCCCGCACGCCCGGGGTCTGCAGCACGATGACGCTGACGACCCAGGCCAGACCGAGCGCCAGCGCCACGCTCAGCGCAAAGC
Source organism: Solirubrobacteraceae bacterium (assembly GCA_050696955.1). Classification (GTDB taxonomy): domain Bacteria; phylum Actinomycetota; class Thermoleophilia; order Solirubrobacterales; family Solirubrobacteraceae; genus CADCVQ01. The sequence continues at coordinate 1,962 of JBOGYT010000095.1, forward strand.
CGAGCAACCCGTCGAGCACCGCGAAGCCGGGGACCCCGATCGCGCTGCGCAGCCGCTCGCCGATCCCCTCCGCCCCGAGCGAGATGATCGTTCCCGCGACCAGCGCCCCGACGAGCGCGAACAGCGGCGCGTACGGCGACGTGTTGTCGACGTTGAACAGCTCCGGCCCCCACCGGGTCGCCAGCCACGCGCCGGCGGCGAAGCCCGCGAGCGACAGGGCACCGGTGAGAAACCCGCGCGATATGCCGACCAGGCCGAACGCCAGCGCGAAGACGACGATGCCGAAGTCGAGCGGCGTCACGGCCGGGATGATGGCGCGTTGTCGCCGCGGGTAGAGCCATAGTTCCGCACGTACCCGTCGCTTCTCCCCGCTGATTGCCTTCTCGACTCCCCATCTCCACGATCGCACTCGCCGCCGGCCTGCTCGTCGTGCTCGTCGCCGGCTTCACGTTGCTCAATGGGGGACGACCTCCCGAGGAGCTCGTGGCCGAGCGCTTCGTGACGGCGTGGGAGCGCGGCGACTTCGCCGCGATGCACGCCGAGCTGAGCTCCGACAGCCGGCGCCAGGCTCCGCTGAGCGAGTTCTCCGCCGACTACCGGCGCACGGCCGCGACGGCGACCGCGCTCTCGCTGCGGGCCGGCGAGGTCGGGGAGCTGCGCGACGGCGTCGTCGCCGTGCCGGTGACCGTGCGCACCCGGCTCGTCGGGGTCGTGCGCGCGACGCTGAGCGTGCCGTTCGAGGGCAAGGGCGACAAGGCGCGGATCAGCTGGGCGCGCACCCTCACCTTCCCCGGCGTGAGGCCCGGCGACCGCCTCGAGCGCACGACGCGGCTGCCGCCGCGGGCTGACCTGCTCGCCCGCGACGGGCGTCCGCTGGCGCAGGGCCCGGACCGCGCCTCCCCGCTCGGGCCGGCCGCGACGGCGATCGTCGGCCGCATGGAGGTGCCCGACAAGGCGGAGCGCCAGCGGCTGCGCGAGCTCGGCTATCCGAGCGACGCGAAGGTCGGCGTGTCCGGGCTGGAGCGCGTCTTCGAGGAGCGGCTCGCGGGCCGGCCCGGTGGCGTGCTGCGGGCCGGCGGGACGCTCTATGGCACGAGGGAGCCAAAGGCTGCCGCGCCGGTCCACACGACGATCGACCCCGACGTCCAGCGCGCCGCCGAGGCGGCGCTCGGTCAGCGCGTCGGCGGCATCGCGGTGGTGCGCCCGCGCAACGGCGAGATCCTCGCGCTGTCGGGGATCGCGTTCTCGGGCCTGTCGCCACCCGGCTCGACCTTCAAGATCGTGACGCTCTCCGGCGTGCTCGAGGCCGGCCTCGCCGGACCGAACTCGACGTACCCCGTCGAGACGGGGACACAGCTCGAGGGCGTCGACATCGAGAACGCCAACGGCGAGTCCTGTGGGGGCTCGCTGCGCAACTCGTTCGCCCACTCGTGCAACTCGGTCTTCGCCCCGCTCGGCGCGAGGCTCGGCGCCGAGCGGCTCGTGAGCATCGCCGAGAAGTTCGGCTTCAACGAGGATCCCGGCATCCCGGGCGCGGCGACGAGCACGATCCCGTCCGCCGACGAGATCGGCGACGACCTCGCGGTCGGCTCGTCGGCGATCGGCCAGGGCAGGGTGCAGTCCACGGCGCTTCAGATGGCGCTCGTGGCGTCGACGATCGGCGGCCGCGGCCAGCGCCCGAAGCTCACGCTCGATCGCGATGCGCGGACGGTCCGCAAGCAGGTCATCCCGGCGGACACGGCGCGCCTCGTGACGCGCTTCATGGAGGCCGTCGTCAGGGAGGGAACCGGGCGCGCCGCCGCGATCACCGGCGTGCGCGTCGCCGGCAAGACCGGCACCGCCGAGCTGCGCTCCACGGCCAGGCCGGACTGCGTGCCGAGCGCCGACGCGCCCTGCCCACCGCCACCGCCGAACGACCCGACGGACACCGACGCCTGGTTTGCCGCGTTCGCGCCCGCGACCTCGGCGCGCGTCGCCGTCGGCGTCCTGCTCGTCGGTTCCGGCGCGGGAGGCGAGTCGGCCGCGCCCGTCGCGCGCGAGGCGCTGC
>JBOGYT010000096.1:0-7110 GCA_050696955.1 Solirubrobacteraceae bacterium
CGACAAGCCCGCGGTCCGGCTCGTCGGACCGCGCGGGCGCTACCGCTTCACCCGCCCGCAGCGCATGTCTGCGGTCGGCCGGCCCGCGAGCCAGCCGACCGTCGCCGCCGCCGGGGGCGACGTCGTCGTGGCGTGGCGTCAAGCGCCCGAGGACTCGCCCGCCGAGGGCCAGTCGGGGCCGATCATGGCCGCCACGCGACCGCCGACGGGAATCATCTCGCCGGCCCAGACCGTCGACGCGACGGCCGCCGGGTTCCGGCCGACCGTGCGGATCACGACCCAGGGCGAGGCGATCCTCGTCTGGAGTCGCTCCGTTGGCGATGTGGCCCAGCTGCTGGCGTCGGCCCGGCCGATCGGCGGCAGCTTCGGCGCGCCGGCGATCGTCGCCCCGTCCGCCGGCTCGGGGCGGCTCGTGGTCGACAACGACGGCAACGCCGCCGTCGGCTACCTCACGGCCGGCGGGTTCGCCGCGAGGCTCCGGCCATCCGACGGGAGCTTCGGAGCGCCGATGAGCCTCCCGGGCGCCGGGGACAGCCTGTTCATCTCCGCCGGGCGCACGTTCACCGCCGCCTGGGTCGACGAGGCGGTGAGGTTCAGCGACCTGACGTTCTGATCAGCGCGACGCGACGCCTTCCGCCACGAGCTTCGGCTCGTCGGCGCAACGGCGCTGCCCGCCGGTCAGCGCGGACAGCGCGAACGGCGTGGCGAGCAGTGCGAGGATCGGGAGGAACGGCATCGCGTGCCCGGTCTGGACGACGACGAGCATCTGCAGGGCGAAGAAGAGCGTCGCGAAGGCACATCCGATGCGGTCGACGAGGTCGCGGTTGCTCATGCGGCAGCTATCGCCCGGACGGCACGCGTGCTTCAGGGAGATGGCCCGATCTGGCCAGAGGTACGGCGGCCGCTCCGAAACGACGAAGGCGACCGCTCAGCGGTCGCCTTCTCACGACAACGTCGGCGGCCCTCGCGAGCCGCGTCGTTCCTAGATCGCCTGGACGTTGACCGCCTTGGGACCCTTGTCGCCGGCCTCGGCGTCGTAGCTGACCTTCGCGCCCTCTGCGAGCGAGCGGTAGCCCTCGCCGAGGATGCCGGTGTGATGCACGAAGAGGTCCTTCTGACCGTCGTCGGGGCTGATGAAACCGAAGCCCTTGTCGTCGCTGAACCACTTCACGGTGCCGGTTGGCATGCCGTTCTCCTCAGGTTTGTGCTGCAACCCCGAGGATGCTGAAAGGCAACGAACACTGGGCGCTGGCACTTCTTCGCCGGACCTTGTGATCCGGCCGTTCATCGCGAAGCCTACCCTGTCACTACGCTGGATGGCCATGCCATTAGCAAGAAATGACCTGCGCAACGTCGCGATCGTCGCCCACGTCGACCACGGAAAGACCACGCTCGTCGACGCGATGCTGTGGCAATCAGGCGCTTTCCGGGCCGGCCAGGACGTCAACGAACGCGTCATGGACTCGATGGATCTCGAGCGCGAGAAGGGCATCACGATCCTCGCGAAGAACACCTCGGTCCGCCATGGCGACGTGAAGCTCAACATCATCGACACGCCCGGCCACGCGGATTTCGGCGGCGAGGTCGAGCGCGGCCTGCACATGGTCGACGGCATCCTGCTGCTCGTCGACGCGAGCGAGGGGCCGCTGCCCCAGACGCGCTTCGTGCTGCGCAAGGCGCTCGAGGCGCGACTGCCGGTGATCCTCGTCGTCAACAAGGTCGACCGGCCGGACGCGCGCATCGCGGAGGTCGTGGACGAGGTCTACGAGCTGTTCCTCGACCTCGACGCCGACGAGGAGCAGATCGACTTCCCGATCGTCTACTGCAACGCGAAGGCCGGGCACGCCGGGCTCGAGCCCGACGACCTCGAGGACTCGCTCCTGCCGCTGCTCGACCTGCTCGTCGAGTACATCCCGGCGCCCTCCTACGAGCCCGGGCATCCGCTCCAGGCGCAGGTCACGAACCTCGACGCCTCGCCGTACGTCGGCCGCCTCGCGCTGTGCCGCGTGCGCCAGGGCACGATCCGCCGCGGACAGCCGATCGCGTGGTGCCGCGCCGACGGCACGATCGAGCAGGAGAAGATCTCCGAGCTCTACGTCACCGAGGCGCTCGATCGCATCGACGCCGACGAGGCGGGCCCCGGCGAGATCATCGCGATCGCCGGCATCGCCGAGGTGACGATCGGCGAGACGCTCGCCGATCCCGACGACCCGCGCCCGCTGCCGGTCATCCGCGTCGACGAGCCGTCGCTGTCGGTGACGATCGGGATCAACACGTCGCCGCTCTCGGGTCTCGACGGTTCGAAGCTCACCGCGCGCCAGGTGCGCGCGCGCCTGCAGGCCGAGCTCGTCGGCAACGTCTCGCTGCGCGTGCTGGAGACGGAGCGGGGGCGGGCAGGGTCCGATTGGGAGGTCCAGGGCCGCGGGGAGCTGCAGCTCGCGATCCTCGTCGAGCTCATGCGCCGCGAGGGCTTCGAGCTCACGGTCGGCAAGCCGCAGGTGCTCACGCGCGAGATCGAGGGCAAGCTGTGCGAGCCAGTCGAGCGCGTCGCGATCGACGTGCCCGAAGAATATGTCGGCGTCGTCACCCAGCTGCTCGCGCTGCGCAAGGGCCGCATGGAGGCGCTCGTCAACCACGGCACCGGCTGGGTGCGGATGGAGCAGCTGGTCCCCGCCCGCGCGCTCATCGGCTTTCGCACGGAGTTCCTCACCGAGACGCGCGGCACCGGCCTGCTGCATCATGTCTTCGATGGCTGGGAGCCGTGGTTCGGGGAGCTGCGCACGCGGCCGACCGGCGCTCTGGTGGCCGACCGCCGCGGCAAGGTCGCATCGTTCTCTCTGTTCAACCTGCAGGAGCGCGGGACGCTGTTCGTCGGTCCGGGCGAGGACGTCTACGAGGGCATGATCATCGGCGAGAACAGCCGCGGCGAGGACCTCGACGTCAACGCCGTCAAGGAGAAGCACCTCACGAACCACCGCTCGTCGAACGCCGACGAGCTCGTCCGCCTCGTGCCGCCGCGCAAGCTGTCGCTCGACCAGGCGCTCGAGTTCCTGCGCGAGGACGAGTGCATCGAGGTGACGCCGAGCGTCGTGCGTCTCCGCAAGGTCTCGCTGGACGCCGTCTCACGCGTCAAGCAGGCGCGCGCGGCGAAGCGCGACGCGGCGCCGGCCTGAGGCGCACGCTGAAACAGCGGGCGGCGACCTCGTTCGGCGGCAGGTCGTGCCGGCGCTGGCGGCTACCCACCGGGTGTTCGTCTTCGACCTGCTGGGCTTCGGGGAGTCCGAGCGCCACGTCGAGCAACACGTGAGCGTCGCGGTTCACGCCAGTGTCCTGCGTGAGCTGATCTAGGGCTGGGAGCTCGACGGCGGCGGTTCCTGGACTGAGCGGCCCGAGGGTCGCGGGTTTCAGGGCACGCCCCGATGCGCCGCGGGCCAGCCGCGGCGATGATGACCAGATGCCACTGTCCTCGTATGGAGTTCTCGTAGCCCGGGCCCTCGACCGCCGCCGCGAGGGAGCGACCGACACGCCGCACTACCAGGTGCACGTCGGCGACGACGCGGGGACGAGCTACCGGATCGCCGTGAACGTCCAGTCCCAGCAGGCGCCGTCGGAGCTGCTGTACCTCATCGACGACGACCTGCGCCATCCGCTCACGGCGGCCCTCGGCGAACTCGCCTCCGGCTGGAACGCGCTGCCCTCGCAGCCCGGCGGCGCGAGCCTGGACTTCATCCGCGGCAACGTCTTCGACCGCGCGCAGATGCGCACGTTGCCGCCCGACGTCGCGGGCCCGGACAACGACCTCGCCGACCTGCTCGACCACTGGGTGCAGCGCGCGATCGGCGACGGCGGCGCGCGCCTGTATGCCGTTGGCGAGCGGTGGGGCCCCGAGCCGGACACGCCCGACAAGATCTTCGACTTCGAGCCGGGCAACGGCGTGCACGACATCCACATGAACCAGGGCTCCAGCGGCCAGTTCCGACGCGACAACGGCGTCTGGCAGGACGGCGCGCTGATCATCGGCTTGCCCGGCGAGTCGCGCTGGGTCGGGATCTTCCTCGCCTTCCAGAGCCAGGCCTGGCACACCGACGACGCGACCGGCCATCCGCTCGAGGGGGCCGGCGCGGCGGCCGATGCGCAGACGGCCGCGGTGCGGATCATCGGGGCGATGGTCAATCCGATCGGACCCGGGCCGGAGGCCGAGAGCGTGCTGCTGCTCAACGCCTCGCCCGACGCGATCGACCTCAGCGGCTGGCGGATCGCCGACCGCACCAAGCGCAGCTGCGCCGTCCCGGGCGGGCCGCTCGCGTCCGGTGAGACGCTGCGCGCGCCGCTCACCGACGGCGTGACGCTGGGCAACAACGGCGGCGCGATCACCCTGCTCGACGGCGCCGGGCTGAAGGTCAGCGGCGTCGCCTACACCCGCGACGACGCGCAGCGCGAGGGCTGGACCGTCACCTTCTGACGGCCGGCCGAGCACGTCCGTTGACTTCGATCACTGCGCCCTGAGAGGGTCGGTCATGGCCAAGACCAGGAAGGACATCAACGCGCTCAGCGCGGACGAGCTCGGCGACTACATCCACGCGCTCGACATCCTGCGCGCTCGCTCGGCAGCCGACCCCGACGATCCCACCGGGCTCGACTTTCAGGTGGCGCTGCACAACGACGGCTTCGTCGGCCCGTGCGAGCACGGCAACGACAAGTTCATGCCATGGCACCGCGCGCATCTGCACTACTTCGAGAAGCTCCTCCAGGGAGCCGATCCGCCGCGGACCGAGAACGTCGCGGTGCCCTACTGGGACTGGATCCACACGCAGGCTGTCGGGAAGTTCCCGCCCGCCTTCGACGAGCCGGCGCTCTTCTCGCCCGGCCGCAGCCAGGCCGCTATCCCACTGCCGCCCGACACCCTCTCGATCGTCACGCTCGTGACCGACCAGAAGCAGTTCGCCGGCTACCCCGAGGACGACCCGGACGGCGACTTCGGCGACCTCGAGTTCGGCCCGCACAACGACATGCACTCGGAGTACATCAAGGGCAAGATGGGCAGTCCCGGGACGGCGGCCGAGGACCCGATCTACTTCAGCTTCCACTGCTTCATCGACCTCATGTGGGCCGTCTGGCAGGAGCGCAACGGGAACCCGCCGGTGACCACACCGGACGCCGATCTGCGCGGGTTCCTCGACCAGCCCCAGCACACGAACGCGGACTTCCAGAGTCCGAGCGACCTCGACTACGAGTACGAGCTCAGCGACCAGCTCAAGGCCGCGTTCGCGGTCCCGCTGCCCGATCCCGAGCCGCGCGAGCTGCTCGTGGCCCAGCCGCTGTCGCGCGCCTTCGACGACCTACGAACCGAGCTGCGCGAGACCGAGCGCCTGCAGTTCCGCCTGGCGGCTCCCCCACCGGAGCGCAAGCGCGTGGTCTTGCGCATCCAGGCGCTGAAGGTCCCCATCGGCGGCAACTACACGATCCGCGGCTACCTCCATCCCGACGGCGTGCCCTTCGACGCCGACGACGAGGAGTTCGTCCAGAAGTACTCGGTCGGCTACTGCGTAATGTGGCGAATGCACACGCAGCCGGACGGTGGCCACGACCACGCACATGGCGAGCACGGCGAGCACGGCGGCCACGGTGCTCACCAGCCGGCCGCCCACCATCCGACGTCCGCGACGATCCGCTTCGACGCGACCGCGGTGCTGGCGGCCGCAGACGCGGAGCCGGCCGATCACGTGCTGACGCTCCAGTACATCCCGGCGGCGGTGGACGACGACAGTCCGCCGCCACCGGAGCTCGTCGACGAGGTCGACCTCGAGGACGTGCTCATGGAGGTGTACGGCTGACCATGCGCACGCCACGCTTCGAGCTGCACATCCGGCCGATGTTCCGCCTGACCGATCGCGACCACATGGCGTTCGCCTTCGACCTGACCGACTACGACGCCGTCGCCGCGAACGCTGCTGACATCCTCGAGCGCCTCGAGGGCGACATGCCGCCGCCGGGCGCTTCGGGTCCGTGGCCGGAGGAGTGGATCGAGCTCTTCAAGCGCTGGATCGACAGCGGCAAGCAGCGCCTCGAGCTGGGCACCGCCGCGTTCACCTTCGCGGCGACGGCGTCCGCGGCCACGATCACCGCGACCGGCAGCTACCCGGCGGCCGGCTACACGGGCTGGCTTCAGCTCGAGAGCGAGACAGACACGACGAAGACCTACGTCCTGTACGTCGAGCCGCCGGACACGGCCGTCGCCGGCGACCCGGAGACCTTCCGGTTGAGGGAGCGTTACGCCGCGACCGACACGCGAACCGCGTTCGTGCGCGACAGCACCGGCGTGAAGCAGCTCAACTGAGCGCGGTCGCCCACGCCGCCGTCAGCGTGCCTGCGAGGAGTACTCCTCGTTGGGGAGCATGTTCGTCGCCATCGCCATGCGGTTCGTGAGGTTGTACATCGAGGCGATCTCCGCGACGTCCCACGCCTCCTCGAGCGTCAGGCCGGCGTCGAGCAGCGTCTGGAGGTCCTCGCGGGTCAGCTCGCGCGGCGCGAGCGTGAGCTTCTCCGCGTAGGCGCAGATCGCCGTCCGGCGGGGATTGAGCCCGGCCCGGCGCCAGTCGAACGCGATCCGCTCGCCGAGTATCGGATCGCCGAGCGCCTCGCGCAGCGCCGCGCCGTGGGCGACGAGGCAGTACAGGCAGCCGTTGGCCTGGCTGACGACGACGGCGACCATCTCGCGGTCCGCTTCGCCGAGGTTGTCGGTCGGCTCGTGCACGCTGCGGAAGTGCGTGAACCACGCGCTCAGCCGCTCGGGTCGGAACGCCCAGACGCGAAACACGTTCGGGACGAAGCCGAGCCGCTCGCGCGACTTGGCGAACAGGCCGCGCAGGGAGTCGGGCAGCTCGTCCTCCTCGGGGACCGGGAACCACGATCCGGCGTCGCCTGACATCTCGCCGCCCTCCTTCAGGTTGCTTTGTCAAGGAAGATCATCCGCCTTCGTTCGGCCAGGCGGCCCAGACGCGGGCGAGCGATTGGTCGGGGTGTCGCACCGCCTGGTCCCACGTCACGCGGATGACCCTGTCGCCGCCGGCCTCGAGCAGCGCCTGGCGTTCGGCGTCGTCCTCGCGAGCG
>JBOGYT010000097.1:0-8699 GCA_050696955.1 Solirubrobacteraceae bacterium
GGCGGCCGCCGCGCCGGTGCCCGTGCAGGTCGCCGGCCGGGTGGCGCAGATCGCCGACTGGTGGCACTCCAGCCGGCTGCTCGCCGTGCCGCTGCGCATCGGCGGCGGCACGCGCCTGAAGATCCTCGAGGCGCTCGCCTACGGCGTGCCGGTCGTCACGACGAGCCTCGGCTGCGAGGGCCTGGATGTCGAGCACGGCCACGATCTCCTCGTCGCCGACGATCCGGCCGAGTTCGCGCGCTGGGTCGATCGGCTGCTCGGCGACGACGAGCTCGCGAGCAGGCTGTCAGCCAACGGACGCCAGACGGTGCAGCGGCGCTACGACTGGCGGACGATCGGCGCGTCGCTCGACGGCGCGCTGCGCCGGCTGCGGGACGCCGGGGGAGCGCCTCAGAGGACGTCGTAGAGCTTCATCGCGCCCGAGACCTTGCGCGAGCCGGTGAAGATCGCGTAGGCGTGGGCGCCGCTTCCGGACTGGGCGAGCTGGGTGCGGATGGCCGCGGGAAGCACGGCCTCGAGGCTCCAGCGTCCCTTGCGGACCGTGGCGCCGAACGTGCGCGTCGTGCCCTTGCCGGCGATGTCGAAGTGCAGCTCGATCCGGACCGTGCCACGGGCGCGCTTGCTGATCGTGCCGGAGGCGCTGATGCGGCCGCCGTTGATGCGCGGGCCGGCGAGCAGGCGGAGCTTCGGGTTGCCGCGCGCGACGCGCAGGCGCACCTTCTGCGGGCGCGTCTGGGCGTTGCCGCCGTAGCTGACCGTCACGGTGCCGGCGCCCTTGCGCGCCAGCGCCCGCGAGATCTTGCGCGAGACGTTCAGGCGCCCGCCGCTGACCCGCTTCGAGAAGGAGGTCTTGCGCCCACCGGCGGTGAGCGTGACGCGGGCGGCGCCCGAGGCCTGCGGTGCCAGGGTGGCGACGAGGCTCAGCTTGCGGCTCCGCGGCGAGATGCGCACGCGCCGGATGTTGAGCTTCGCCGGCCGGCTGCCGGTCGCGCTCGCGTTCTCAGTCCCGGAGCCGGCCCTGTCGCCGTTGCGTCCGAACAGCTCGCGGAAGCGCTTGGCCGCCAGCGGCGTGTCCCCGCTGAAGATCCTGTGGTCGCCGTCGTCGGCGAACTCGAAGTACAGGTTGTACGCGACGTTGTTGGCCTTGATCCAGCTGTACATCTGCTCGATGAAGTACGGGGCGTCGCCGCCGCCGTGACCGTCGGCGCGCTTGGACAGGCCCCACTCGGGAAACGTCATCGGCTTGCCCTTCGCCCTCGCGAAGTCCCGGTGCCAGCGCATCCCGTTGCCCGTGTTCATGTTGTACGTCCAGCGCGCGGCCGGGTCCTGGTAGTTCGTGACCCAGCTCTTGTCGTAGATGTCGAGGCCGATGTAGTCGACGTAGGCGCCGCCGGGCCAGGCGGCCTCGGCCTTGATCTGCTGGCCGTTGACCCACGGGCTGTCCGCGGCGGGGCACCAGTCGAACTTGAAGTGCGCGCCGGGCACGGAGCGCATCGTGGTGACGATCTGGCGCCAGTAGGCGGCGTAGTCCGCGGCGCCGTTGGGGACGTTCATGCTCCACTTGAACCACGTGCCGTTCATCTCCCACCCGAGGCGCAGGACGGCGTTGGCCTCGCCGCCCGCGACGAGGCGCTGGGCGATCGTGCGGAAGTACCCGTTGTACTGGCCCGCGGCGCCGGCGGCGAGCGTGCCTCCGGTGTCGGGCAGCATCGGGACGCTGTAGATGACGCGGTTGTCGTACTTCGTCGGGCGCCACTGGTTGATCCACCAGTCGACGTCGATCATCGCCGACCACGACTGGCGCGCGAAGGCGTCGTGCACGAACGCGACCGGGCGGCCGAGCTGGGTCTCGAACGCCGCCACCGCGTCTGGTTTGCCCGAGCCGGCGTAGACGCCGAGCGTGCCTCCGGGCGACGAGGCGCGCGACGACGCGGGCATCAGGGTGAGCATCACCACGATCGCCAGAAGCGACAGCAGGAGCGTGAGCGGGCGGCGGAGCGGGAGAAGGTGCGGGGTGGGGGCCACGCACCGTTCAGTCGTCGTCTAGGTGTGTCCAGGGAAGCGAGGTCCGCCATGGTCATACGAACGTCCACGCGACGTGTCCAGGGTCGTCAACGGACGTTTGATGCACTTCCGTTGAGTCTTTTGGACGCCCGTCTTCTAGTGCCAGCCGAGGAGCTCGTAGGACTTCATCTGCCCGCCGATCCGGCGCGACACGGAGCCCGTGTAGAGCACGTAGGCATGAACCGCGCCGCGGCGGTTGGCGATCTCGTCGCGCACCTGCTGGGACAGCGCCGCATCCAGCCGCCACCGGCCGTTGTGGATCATCGCCTTGTAATCGCGGGTGACCGTCTGGCCGTCGCGCTCGTACTTCAGCTGTACCCGCACGGCGCCGCGAGCGGATTTCGTGATCGTCCCGCGCGTCGTCAGGCGGCCGTCCACGAGGTTCGGCGACGCGGCGGGCTGCAGCCGGGCGTTGTGCGGCCCGATCCGCAGGCGCACCCGCTGGGGCTTGGTCGACGCGTTGCCGCCGTACGTGATCGTGACGATGCCGCTGCCCCGGCGCGCCTGCTTGCGCGACAGCTTGCGCGAGACGCTGACGCGGCCGTGGCTGATCGGCTTGAAGAAGCGGGTCCTGCGCCCGCCGGCGCGCAGCTCGACCCGCGCGGCGCCCGAGGCGTGGCGGGTGATCGTCGCCAGCAGCTTCAGCCGGCGCGTTCTCGGCGAGATCCGGGCCCGCTCGATGCACAACCCGGCGAACCGCGCGATATCGAGGGACGCCGCGAAGGCCGACGCCTCGGCCGCGGATCCGGCGCCGGCTGGTGATCCGGAGCCGGCGCCGGGCGGAGGCGGAGGCGGCGGAAGGGGAGGCGGCGGCGGACCGGGAGGCGGACTGGGCCCGAACAGGCGGATGAACGTGTTGGCGGCGTTGGGGAAGGCGCCGCCGAAGATGCGGTGGTCACCGTCGACGCCGTGTTCGAAGTACAGGTGGTAGGCGACGTTGTGCGATTGGATCCACGAGTACATCTGCTCGATGTAGTACGGGGCGTCGCCTCCGCCGTGCCCGTCGGGGCGCAGGGACAGGCCCCACTCGGGGAACGTGATGGGCTTGCCCTTGCTGGCGGCGAACGCGGCCTGCCACTCCAGGCCGTTCTTCTGGGTGACGTAGCCGGCCCAGCGTGCGACCGGGTCCTGGTAGTTGGGCACCCAGCTCTGGTCGTAGACGGTCAGGCCGACGTAATCGACGTACGCCTCGCCCGGCCAAGCGTCGGCGGCCTGCAGCTGCACGCCGTTGCTCCACGAGCTGTCGGCGTTGGCCGACCAGTCGAACGTGAAGTTCGTTCCCGCCACGGAACGCATCGTCGTGACGATCTGGCGCCAGTACGCGGCGTAGTTCGCCGCGCCGTTGGGCACGTCGATCGACCACGAGTACCACTTGCCGTTGAACTCATGGCCGATGCGAATGACCGACGAACCCAGCCCATGAGCCACCAGCCGCTGCGCCAGCGTGCGGAACTGCGCGTTGAACTCGCCCGACGCGCCGCGGGCCAGGAGATCCTCCCCGGTGAGCGTGTTGGGGAACATCGGGATCGTGATGACCATGCGGTCGGTGTAGCCCCCGCTCGCCCACTGGTCGGCCATCCAGCCGACGTCGAGCATCGTGCTCCAGCTCGTCTTGTCGAGGTAGTCGTGGACCCGCGCGACGCTGCGCCCGAGCCGGGCCTCGAACGCCGCGGTCCGGTCCGGCTTGCCGGCTCCCGTGTACACGCCGAGCGTCTCGCCCGGCACGGCGGCGCCCGCCGCCGATGGGCCCGCGACCGCGGACGCGAGCAGCGCCAACAGCACGATCGCAAGCGACGTGGTCCGGTGCGCGCGTCCCCGCGCGCACGTTCGCGGGTCTCCCCGCGCCCCCGGCCTCCTCACGGGCGCGATCGTACGCGATCGACCGCAACCTGGAGTGCTTTGTTGTTGCCGAAGCGGACTTCTTTCGAGAGCAGGGTGACTTTCTCCCGAGAAGTGGTGCGTTTGCGCCGCCCGCAAGAACGCCTGGCGCCGCCCGACGCTTCCACATGTCAGCGTGGCCCTCAGCGCGGGCCGAGGAGCTGGAAGGACTTCATCTGCCCGCCGATCCGGCGTGGCAGCGAGCCCGTGTAGAGCACGTACGCATGGACGTCGCCGCGGCGGCCGGCGATCTCGCTGCGCACCTGTTGCGACAGCGGTGCATCGAGGCGCCAGTGCCCCTTGCGGATCTTCGCCTTGTACTCGCGCGTGACCGCCCGAGCGTTGTGCTCGTACTTCAGCTGGACGCGGACGACGCCACGGGCGGACTTCCGGATCTGACCATGGGCGTGCAGCGCGCCGGCGACGAGGGTGGGCGCGGCCAGGAGCCGCAGTTTGGCCTTGCGCGGCGCGATCCGCATGCGCACCTGCTGCGGCCGCGTGTGCGCGTTGCCGCCATAGGTGATGGTCACGATGCCCGTGCCCTTGCGCGCCTGCTTGCGCGACAGCCTGCGCGTGAGCTTGACGCGGCCGTAGCTGATCTTCTTGGAGAAGCGGGCCTTGCGCCCGCCGGCGCGCAGCTCGACGCGCGCCGCGCCCGAAGCCCCGCGCGAAATCGTCGCCAGCAGCTTCAACCGCCGTGCCTTGCGGGAGATGCCCGCCCGCTCGATGCACAGCCGCGCGAACTCGGCGATGTCGAACGACGAGCCGGCGCCGCCGCCTCCGAACAGCTGGACAAAGGCCTGCGCGGCGTTCGGGAACGCCCCGCTGAAGATGCCGAATTCGCCCTCACCGTCGCGGAAGTCGAAGTACAGGTGGTAGGCGACGTCGTGCGACGTGATCCACCCGTGCATCTGGCGGATGAAGTAGGGGGCGTCGCCGCCGCCGTGCCCGTCGGGGCGCTGGACGACCGCCCACTCGGGAAACGTCATCCGCTTGCCCTTGCCGGCGGCGAACGCGGCGTGCCACGCGAGGCCGTTGCGCTGGCTGACATATGCCTTCCAACGCGTGACGGGGTCCTGGTAGTTGGGGACCCAGCTCTGGTCGTAGATGCTCAGGCCGACGTAGTCGACGAAGCCGGTTCCCGGCCACGCGTCGGCGGCCTGCAGCTGGGTGCCGCTGCTCGTCCACGCGCTGTCGGAGTTCGCAGACCAGTCGAACTTGAACTTCTCCCCCGACACGGAGCGCATCGTCGTGACGATCTGGCGCCAGTAGGCGGCGTAGTCGCGGCCGCCGTTCGGCGTCTCGATCGTCCACTTGTACCAGTCCCCGTTGAACTCGTGGCCGAGGCGCAGGACCGCCGAGCCGAGCCCGTGGGACACGAGCTTGCGGGCGAGCGTCCGGAAGTGCCTGTTGAACTCTCCCTGGGCGCCGCGGGCGAGCAGCCCCGATCCCGACTGGCTGTCGGGGAACATCGGAACCGTGATGACCATTCGGTTCCCGAAGCCGGCCGCGCGCCACCGGTCGGCCATCCAACCGATGTCGAGCATCGTGCTCCAGCTCGTCTTGTCGAGGTAGTCGTGGGCTCGCGCAACGTTGCGCCCCAGCCGCCGTTCGAACGTCCCGAGCCGCTCGGATTTGGCCGAGCCGGTATACACGCCGAGCGTGTCGCCGGGCGATGAGGCGGGCGCGGCGGAGGGCCCCACGGCGGCGAGAGCCAGCAGTGCGAGCAGGGTCAGCCATGCACGTCGCGCGGCTCCGCGCACGTACTCATGCCAACGCGAGGGACAGCGCGCGCAGACGCGCGCGGCGCCCCTGACCCCCGGCCACTGCACCGCGGCGATGCTAGTGGATCGCTCCGAACGACGACGTGCGACATCCGTCCTCGCAGCGCGCGCGGCCGTCAGCCGGACGACCCGGACCCGCGCAGCGCTGCGCTCTTGTGGCCGTGCAACCAAAAATGCCTCCCCGCGCGGGGAGGCATTCGTCGTCAGGCGGTTGTGGCCTGCCTCAGCGGTTGCGTACCGCGTGGCGCATGCCGAGGCCTGCCGCCAGCATGAGGGTGCCGCCCGCTGCGATCAGCGCGATGTCCAGGCCGCTCATCGGCAGGGACGGGGGCGGCTCCGGGGGCGGATAGCCGTCGTCCGTCGTGCTGTCCTGCGCCATGGCCGGCGCTACCGAGCCCAGGAGCATGACGACCAACACGAGAAGCAACGTCATTCGCTTCAGTGCTTTCGATTCCATTCCGCCCCCAATACGTGGTGCTGGTAGTGATCTCGTCTGGTTCCGCGCGGCCCCAAGCAGTCGCCCACGGTCCCCTGCGCGTGGGTCGGCCCCGCGACGCGGCGATTGTGACAGATTCTGCACATTGGAGGGGACAAATTCGCTGCAGCGTTCCGGGCGTGGCGAGGGAACCGTACGGGTGCTCAGCGCGGCCCGAGCAGCGGATACGAGCGCAGCTCCCCGCGAATGCGGCGCGGCGAGCTGCCCTGATAGAGCACCGACGCCGTGACGGGCCCCTGCCTGCGGTCGATCTCGGCCCCGATGAGGTCGCCGAGCGGCGAGCTCAGGCTCCAGCGACCGTTCCTGATACGCGTGCTGAAGCTGCGGGTCGCGATCTGGGCGTCGACGACGTAGCGCAGCTGGACGACGACGGCGCCGCGCGCCTGCCGGCTGATCTTGCCGCTGAGGCTCACCCGCCCGCCGGCCAGCGTCTTCTGCTCCACGCGCAGCTGCGGATCTCCCGGACCTGCGAGGAGCCTGACGAGCTGCGGGTGGGTGTCGTCGTCGCCGCCGTAGGCGAAGGTGACCATGCCGGTGCGGGAGCGTGACATCGCTCGCGTGAGCCGGCGGTTGATGCGCATCGCGCCGCTGCCGCTGCGCAGGTGCGCGGAGAAGCGGACCCTGCGCCCGCCGGCTGCCAGCTGGACGCGCGCCTCGCCGGACACGCGCGGAGAGAACCGCGCGGAGGCTTTGAGACGGCTGCTGCGCAGCACCTGCGCGCGCGAGATGTACAGCTGCGGTTGCTCCTGAAGGCCGATGATCCGCCCGACTCCGGCGCGGGAGCCGAACAGGTCGATGAACGTGTTGGCCGCCTTCGGGAACCAGCCGCTGAAGACGCCGAAGTCGCCCTCGCCGTCGTGCGTCTCGAAGTAGAGGTGGTA
Organism: Solirubrobacteraceae bacterium; assembly: GCA_050696955.1. GTDB lineage: Bacteria > Actinomycetota > Thermoleophilia > Solirubrobacterales > Solirubrobacteraceae > CADCVQ01. The sequence continues at coordinate 7,104 of JBOGYT010000097.1, forward strand.
CGCGACGTTGTGCGACTGGATCCAGTTGTACATCTGACGGATGAAGTACGGGTTGTCGGCGCCGCCGTGTCCGTCGATGCGGTCCGACAGGCCCCACTCCGGGAACGTCATCGGCTTGCGGTGCGCCGCCGCGAACTTCGCGTGCCAGGCAAGGCCGTCGTGCTGCCTGACGTAGTTCTTCCAGCGCGCGGTCGCATTGCGGTACTTGGGGATGTAGCTCTGGTCGAAGACGTCCAGGCCGACGAAGTCGACGTAGGCGTCGCCGGGCCACGCGCTCGCGGCCCGCAGCCGCCGCTTGCCGCGCTTGACGTACGAGCTGCCGGCGACCGGCGACCAGTCGAACGCGAAACGCGCGCCGGGCACGGAGCGCATCGTCGTGACGATGTGGCGCCAGTACGCGGCGAAGTTCTTCCCGCCCCGGCGTGCCTTGATCGACCACCTGTACCAGGTGCCGTTGAACTCGTGCCCGAGCCGCAGCACGGCACTGCCGAACCCGGCCCGCACGAGGTTGTGGGCCAGCGTGCGGAAGTGCCCGTCGTAGCTGCCGGCCGCGCCACGGGCGAGCGTGCCGCCGGTGTTCGGCAGCATCGGCACCGTCAGGACGACGCGCCCCTTGAACCCGGCGGAGATCCACGGCCGGGTCAGCCAGCTGACGTTCTCCATCTTCTCCCAGCTGCGCTTGTCGAGGTAGTCGTGCCCGAACGTGACCTTGCGGCCGAGGCGTCGTTCGAACGAGGCGATCCTGTCGAGGGCGACCGGCCCGTGGTAGACGCCGAGCGTGTCCGCGGGGGTGCTTGCGACGGCGACCTTGCTGCGGTCCGAGCCGGTGGCCGAGCAGCCAAGCAAGAGGCAAGCGCAGACCGCGAGCAGGATGAAACGCCGCTGGCCGCCGGTCACGCGGGCGATGCTAGCGCACGATCTCTCGCGCCCTGCCGGTCGTTTGACCAGGTTGCGGAGCCGTCTCACGCCCGCCCGCGACGCCGCTCGACGTGCTCGTCGAAGCGCCGCCGGGCCTCGTCGAAGCCCATCGGAGCGGCCCCGTTGACGCGCTTGAGGGCATCGCGAACGACCGGGTCGCGCGGGTTGCGCTCGCTCGCCGCCCGCAGCTCGCCTGTCGCTGCGGCGCGGTCTCCCCGGGCGCTGGCGATCAGCCCGAGCGCGAAGCGCGGAAACCAGGCGAGCCGGTCGCGCTCGGCGGCGTGGCGGTACGCGCGCGCGCTGCGGGGCAGGTCCCCGCCGCGCTGCGCGATGCGCCCCTCGATGAGCCACGGCGTGACCTTCAGCGGGTTCAGCGCGCGCGCGCGCTCGAGCTTGTCGTAGGCGCGCTGCGGATCGCGCTGCCCGTCGCGGGCGGCCGCCCGCGTCTCGCGGTCCGAGACGAAGGTCGGCAGGAAGACGAGCGCGCCGGCGAGGACGACCGCCACCGCCGCGAAGACGACGGCGCGCTGCGCGGTCTCCGAGCGCGCGGGCGTCGAGGCCTCGGCCTCGGTCTCGGGGCGGTTGAGCGCGAGCACCGCTCCGATCAGCGCGAGCGCGAGCCCGCTCAGCACCGGGAACTCCCACAGCCAGTCCACCGAGCCGTGGGCGAGCCAGACC
>JBOGYT010000098.1:0-21764 GCA_050696955.1 Solirubrobacteraceae bacterium
GGCGCGACGGTCGTGCTCGTCGGCGGCTGCCCGGCGGGCAGCGAGGTCACGCTGCCCGCCGGCCCGCTGCACTACGCCGAGCTCGACGTCCGCGGCGCCTTCCATCACACCGCCGCCGAGGTCGACCGCGCGCTCGAGCTGCTCGCCTCCGGTGCGGTCGACTGGCGCGCGCTCGCGGGCGAGACGATCGGCCTGCACGAGCTGCACGACGCGCTCGTGCAGCCGGCCGCGGGCGAGGCCCGGAAGCTCGTCGTGGATCCGCGGCGTTAGGGTGGCGCGGCATATGCCGGTCGCGGTCGTCACCGACAGCACGCACTACCTGCCGCCGGAGCTGATCGCCCAGCACGGCATCGGCATCGTCTCGCTGTACGTCAAGCGCGGCGAGGCGCTCGAGCGCGAGAGCGAGCTGCTCGGCGATCTCGACGGCTTCTATGACCGACTGCGCACCGACGCCGACGCCACGACGTCCCAGCCATCGGTCGGAGACTTCCTCGGGTGCTACGAGCCGTTGCTCGACACGGGCCACGACATCCTGTCGATCCACCTCTCGGGCGGCATCTCGGGCACGTACGGCTCGGCGCTGCAGGCGCGGGCGCAGCTCGCCGAGCGCGGCCTCGAGGACCGGATCGAGGTCCTCGACTCGCGCACGGTCTGCGGCGGGCTCGGGCTCACGGTGCTCGCCGCGGCAGGCAGCGCCCGGCGCGGCGGCGCGCTGCCGGCGGTCGCCGACGATGCGCGCCGCGCGCGCGAGCAGCTGCGCATCTGGTTCTGCCTCGACACGCTGGAGTACCTGCGCCGCGGCGGGCGGATCGGCGGCGCGCAGGCGTGGATCGGTACCGCGCTGAAGATCAAGCCGATCCTGTCGCTCGAGTCGGAGGTCACGCCGGTTGAGCGCGTCCGAACCTCGGGCCGCGCGTTCGAGCGGATGGTCGAGTACATGCGCACGCTGCACGCAGACGGCGCGGACGCGTGGTGCGTGCAGCACATCCAGGCCCATGAGAACGCGGAGCGCCTCGTCGCGCGCGGCCGCGAGGTCTTCGGCTCCGAGCCGCGCTTCGTCAGCGAGGTGGGGCCGGTCATCGGTGCGCACGCGGGTCCGGGGATGATCGGCGTCGGCGGCACGAGCGCGCAGGCGCGGGGCGGCTAGCTGACGGGTTGATTGCGCGCGGTGGCGGAGGGGGCCCGCCGCCGCCGCGCGGCGCTGCCAAACAGCATCTCCAAAGGGGTGCGGGTCGGCACCGCGTGCCGACCCGACGGCGGGGGCGGGCTCGGGTGGGGGTGGCATGGGTTACGCGTCGCTGCGACCAGTAACCCCGACCACCGCCTGCTCCCCGCGGAGATCTGGACCGCCGCACTCCCTCGTTCTGTTATCGATGCGGAAACGTTCGTGGACGGCCTACCCGACCGGAGCCGGCGCCCCGCGCCGAGAGGAACTAGCACCGCGCCCTGGGGCGCTCGACCATCCGTCGAGCGGCGCCGAAATGTGTGGTGATTGCGGGCGCAACCGCGTCGATAGCGATAGCGGAGCGATAGCCACGAACGGCCCGCCACGCTGCGGAGCTCCTCCCCCACTCAACAGGAGGTCGTTTCGCAGATGTACAGGTCCCGCAAGCGCAGCACCGTCATCGGCCTGATCGCCGTGCTGGCCATCGCCGCCAGCGCCTACGCGTACTGGACCGCGGGCGGCTCGGGCACCGGCAGCGGCAGCGCAGGCACCACGACCGCACTGACGGTGAACCAGTCGACGGTGCTGGACCCGATGTACCCGGGCGACAGCGCCCAGACCATCAGCGGCACGTTCGACAACGGCAACGACGGCCCGGTCCGCGTCAACACCGTCACGGCGTCGATCGACTCCGTCGTCAAGGCCGGGGGCGCGCCCGCGGGGACCTGCGACGCGACCGATTTCACCCTCGCAAGCGCCGCGATGACCGTCAACGCCGAGGTCCCCGCCGGCACCGCCGTCGGCTCGTGGACGGGCGCCACGATCAAGTTCAACAACAAGGCCTCAAACCAGGACGCCTGCAAGGGCGCCACCGTCAACCTGGCGTACACGATCGGCTGATCGCACCAGGCCAACAGCGCATCGCTCAATACGGGGGGCGGCGACACGTTCGCCGCCCCTCGTCGCGTCTCACGGGACCCCACTCCAATGCCACGACGGCCTCACACGCTGACGACGGGCTCGGCGCTCGCGCTGATCGCCGTCCTCGCAGCGGCCGGCGTCGCGACGCACCCGCTCACGTGGGGCGGTGACCCGGTGGCGTCGAGCGCGCGCAAGCACGAGCGGGCGCCGTTCAAGATCCGTGGCAAGTTCGCCCGCCCGCTCGCGCCGGGAACCTCGCAGCCGCTCAACCTGCGGATCACGAACCGCACCCGTGACCGCCTGCGGATCACGCGGCTCATGGTCTCGCTACGGGTCGACGCCGCCCACCGGCGCGCCGGCTGCAGCCGGGCGCGCAGCTTCCGCGTCACGCGGCTGAAGCCCCGCCAGTACCCGATCCTCGTGCGCCCGCGGCGGACGCGGTCGTTGCGGACGCTGCGCGTCCGGCCGCTTCCGCGCGTGCGGATGCTCAACCTGCCCACGAACCAGAACGCCTGCAAGGGCGCCAAGCTGAAGCTGCGCTTCCTCGGGCGGGCCCAGCGCTGGCAGCGGATTCGCCGGCCATGAGGCGCATGCGGCTCGCCACCCTGTGCATCCTGGCGCTCGCAGCGTTCGCGACGACCGCGAGCGCCCACTGGAGCGCGACCGGCTCGGGCTCGGGCGCGGGCGCCGCCGCCACGATGCCGACCGGAAGCGAGCCGTCCGGCTCGGTCTCCGTCCAGGACGTCACCGTCAGCTGGGCGCAGAGCGACTTCCGCGGCAGCCCGCTGGGCTCCTACCTCGGCGGCGGCTACACGCTCAAGCGCTACCCGCTGGGCGGATCGACGCCGGTCACCCCGAACGCGAGCTGCGCGACGACGATCAGCGGCGCCGCCACCACGCTGCAGTGCGTCGAAGCCGGCGTCCCCTACGGCAGCTGGCAGTACACCGTCACGCCGCTGCTGAACACGTTCACCGGCGACGAGAGCGCGAAGAGCGCGACCGTCGCCGTCGTGACCGCCGCGCCGACGCTCACCACCGTCACGGCGCAGAATCCCGCCGGCGGCGAGGGCACCGGCGCCATCCAGGCGAGCTGGAGCGCCGTCGCCGGCGCCACGGGCTACAACATCTACCGCCGCACGACGGGGGCGTTCGACTACTCGAGCCCGCTCAACGGCGCCACGCCGATCGCGACGACGTCCTACACCGACCCCGGCGCGGGGCTGACGGGCGGCACGACCTACCGCTACGTCGTGCGGGCCGTCGCGGGCTCGCCGTCCGCGGAGTCGGCCTCGAGCTCGGAGCTGAACGCGACGGCAATCGCGCGACCGGCCGCGCCGGGCGGGGTGACCGCGACCGCGATCGCGGGCGCGCAGGTCAGCGTCGCGTGGTCGAGCGTCGCGGGCGTCATCGGCTACAACGTCTACCGCCGGACCTCAGCGGGCGCGTACAACTTCAGCTCTCGGCTGAACGGCGCGACGCCGGTCGCGGCCACGACGTACACCGACACCACGTCGGTCAACGCGACGACCTACCACTACACCGTCCGCGCGGTGATCAGCGGCGCCGCCGGCGCCCAGGTCGAGAGCCTCGACGGAACCGAGTCGGCCGCGGTCACCGCGGATGGCGTCGCGCCACCGGCGCCGACGGCGGTGTCGGTGACGAGCGGCGGCCCGATCTGGGGCAGCGCGACGTGCAGTGTGACCTCCGGAACGCGCTACATCAACGCCGCGGGGCAGGCGGCGGTCGGGATCAGCGCGACGATCGCGGCTCCCGAAGCGGGCGAGACCGTCGTCTTCTCGGCGACGAGCTCGGGATCGACGCCGGTGACGGCGACGGTCGCGGCCGGGAGCACGTCGGTGTCGACCTCGCTGAACCTCACGTCGCTGAACGCGGGCACGATGACCGTCACCGCGCGCACGAAGGACGCCGCGGGCAACCTCTCGGCGACGCTCGGCCCGACGAACACGATCATCAAGGACGTCACGGTCCCGGCGCTGACGGCGACCTACAGCGGCGGCTTCCTCGGTCTGGATCCGCACATCAGCGGTACGTCGGAATGCGGCGCCACGATCGTCGCGACGAAGACGGCGGGCGGCAACGTCGGTGCGCAGTTCTCGATGACGATCGCGTCGGGCACCTCGTACACCCTGTCCGTCGAGGGCCCGCTGGTCGGGCTCGGCAGCGTGACCTACAGCGTCACGTCGACCGACCGCGCGGGCAACACGAGCAACGCCGTCATCACGAGCGGCTGACGACTAGGCGGGCGCCGGATCCGGTGGCGGCTTGCCCGCCGGACGCGCGGGCGGCGGCTTGGGCGGCGGTTCGGGCTCGGGCTCGGGCTCGGGCTCGTCCGGGGGATCGGAGACCGGCGGGCCCTCCGGTTCCTCGCCGAAGAACTCCCGCAGGACGATCTGCAGCGCGGCGGCGATCGGGATCGCGACGAGCGCTCCGACGACGCCGAGGATCGACGACCCCGCGAGGATCGCCACGATGACCGCCAGCGGCGGGACGTTCACCGTGCGCCGGTACACGATGGGCTGCAGCACATTGTTCTCGAACTGCTGGTAGAGGATCAGGAAGATCCCGTAGATGATCGTCGCCTGCGGGAAGTCGGTGAACAGCGTGACGATGAGGATGATCACGCCGCCGATGGTCGCGCCGACGAGCGGGATGAGCCCGAAGAAGGACATGAGCACGGCGAGCGGGACGGCGAACGGCACGCCGAGGATGGTCAGGACGACGAACGTGATGATCCCGTTGATCGTCGTGATCGTCAGCGCTCCGGCGACGTAGCCGGCGGTCGACTTGTAGATCCGCTCGGAGACCTCGAGCAGGCGCGGCTGGTCCTCGCGGCCGAGTCGCCGCATGAGGAAGCGGACGATCCGCTTGCCGTCGAGCAGCAGGAAGAACGTCATCGTCAGGATCGTGATCAGCTGGAACGCGGCGTTGAACGCGGTCGTGGCGACGCTCTGCAGCGCGCCGGCCGCGTCGCCGAGGCGTGAGCTGAGGCTGCTCGCCTGCTCCTGTAGGCGCTCTTCGATGTTGTACTTCTCGTCGTACTCCTGGAACGTCCGGTTGTCCTTGAGCTGCTCGATGTAGCCGGGGATGTCGCGCGAGAGGTCGCTGGCGCCGTTGATGACCGGCGGCACGACGAGCGCGAGCACGCCCGCGAACGTCAGGAAGATCAGTACGTAGACCGTCAGGATCGCCGCGGCGCGCGGCATGCGGCGGGCAAAGAAGTCGACGGCGGGGCCGAGCGCCACGGCCAGGAAGATCGCGATCCCCAGCAGCAGCAGGGTGCTGCGGATCTGCACCAGCAGGTACAGAAACGCCAGGCACGCCGCAGAGGTGAACAGGATGCGCGCGATGTGGCGCGTTGTCAGGGCGTCCCAGACGGACACGCTGCGAGCGTATGAGCCCGGTCGGACGGCCGCGCGCGTCGCGCCTGTGATTCAACGCGGCGCGACGCCCAGCCGGCTGAGCCAGACGAGCGCCGCGACGGCGACAACGCAGCCGAAGACGAGCACGCCCTGCGCGGCATCGATGACGAGCGCCCCCGCCGCCGCGTAGAGCAGGGCCGGCGGCAGCGATCCCAGCGCCGCGGCGGGCAAGAAGCGTCTCCACGGCAGCGGCGACGCGCCGGCCAGCAGCGCGATCGTCTCCGCCGCGATCGGGACCGGGCGGCTGACGAGGACGGCGAGCGCGCCCCAGCGGGCGAGGAAGGCGTCCGCGCGTGCGCGCTCGGTCCGCGGTGCCACCCGGTCGAGCACGCCGCTGCCGCGGCGGCCGAGCGCGAAGGCGAGCGCCGCCGCGCCGAGACTGCCCGCGAAGGACAGCAGCGTGCCACCGACGACGCCGAAGACCGCGCCGTTCGCGGTCATCACCGCGCTCGAGGCCACCGGCGCGACGACGTCGACGAGCAGCAGTCCGAGCGCCACGAACGCCGCGAGCAGTTCGTGTTCCTCGAGCCACCCGGCGGGATCGGTCAGCAGCGCGAGGCCGACCAGCTCCGCCGCGGCGAACAGCGCGAGCATCGCCGCGGCGATCGCGCACACGACGGCGATGTAGCGGCGGCTCACGACGCCGCTGAGCGGCACCAGAGAGCACGGGGACCCGCCTGCGCTGGCCACATGGCCAGCTCCGGCACCGAGAGAGCACGGGGGCCCGCCTGCGCTGGCCACATGGCCAGCTCCGGCACCCCTAGCGGCGCCGGAAGAGGCCGCCGATGGCGCCGATCCCGCCGCCGATGAGAAAGCCGGCGACGGCGGCGCCGATGACCGCCTTCTTCTGGTGCGTGACGAGATGGCGGCGCCAGTCGGTCAGAACGGCGACCTCCTGGTGCAGGCGCTCGATCGACGTGCCGAGCTCGCGGCGGTTGGCCTCGATCGAGGCGCGGATCTCCTCGGGAGTGCGGGTGGCCATCAAAACTTTCTGCGCTTGAACTTGAAGGTGCGCTTGATCTTCTGGGCTTCGTCGATCGCCATGTCGGGCTTCGGCGGGGCGCCCTCGCGCAGGAAGCGGGCGGCGAGGTAGCCGGCGAGCCCGCCGAGCAGGAACAGCAGCCCGGCGACGAAGAAGAACCCCCAGAAGAACCCGTTGCGGTCGACCGGCAGGACGAACCAGGCCAGCCAGGCGAACCCGTGCAGGAGGAAGAGCACGCCGGTGATGACGAAGATCCCCGCGCTGATACCGACGACGATGCCCTTCAGGAGCTTCTTGACCTTCGCCTCGATCTCCGCTTTGGCGAGCTCGATCTCCTCGCGGACGAGCAGCGCCGCGCGCTCGGAGATCTCCTGAACCGTCTGGGAGAGGTCGTGGGTGGGGCTGTCAGTGTCCAAGGCGCCTGAGGATCAGGGCGAGCAGTAGGCCGCCGCCGAACGCGGCACCGACCAGGATCTCAGGGCGCTCGGCCAGATCGAAGGCGGGCTCCGGCCAGGCGCCGCCGGAGCCGAGGCTGCGACCGGGCTCGTGGTGTGGCGTGCTGTCGGCCAGCCGCGCGGCGGGCTCGGGCGCGACCGGATGGGGCGCCGGCGGCTCGTAGGCGCCTGTCTCGTAGGCCGGAGCCGGATAGGCCGCCGCCGCCGGTTGCGCAACCGGCCCGTCGGCGACCGCCGGCGGCTCGTAGGGCAACTCGACCGCCTCGCCCTCCAGGACCGCGTCCGGCTCCGGCGCAGGCGGCTCGGGCTCGACGACCGGCTCGGGCGCCGGCGCGGCCGATGGATCCGGCGGAGGCATGCTGTGATCGAAGCCGGCGGCCCAGTCCGCGGTCACCGAATCGGGCGCGAGCGGTCCGTCGGCCGTGGCCTCATCACCGGACTCTGGCTTGCGGCGCTTGCCGAATCTCATTCGGGCGGATCTTCCCCGTAGATCCGGCGCCAAATCATCGCTGCGGCGCGCGTCGTGGCGATCGAGGCCAGCGCGCCGAGTCCCGCGAGCAGTCCGGACCAGACGAGCCGTTTGACCATGTCATTGCTGCTCATTGCGCCTCATCCTCTCAAACGGCCCCGGCGGAAGCCGGTGCAGCTTCCAGGCCGCCGCAGATCGTCTCGACGATGAACCCCTTCGCCTGGTCGAACTCGGCCTCGCTCTGCGGCAGCATGTCGAAGATCCAGCCGGTGAGGACCTGCTCGATCGCGCCGTAGAACGCGAGCGCCGCAAACTCGGGCGTCACGTCGCGCTTGAACGTGCCGTCGGCCTGCGCCTTGCCGACGATGTCGGCGATGAGCGCGTACGCCTCGCGGATCTTGCCCAGGTGCGTGCGGCCGAAGGAGTTCGCGGCGCGCGTGACCTCCACGATGATGACCTTCATGAGGTTCGGGTCGTAGCGGTAGGAGTCGATGATGAACGAGGCGATCGCATGAAGCTTGTCGCGCGCCGGGATGTCCTGGCCGTCGATCTCCCTGACGACGTCGAGCAGGATGTTCCAGCGGTCGAGGAACAGCGTGTCGAGCACCTCGTCCTTGCTGCGGAAGTAGTGGTAGACCAGGCCGTAGGCGACGTTTGCCTCGTCGGCGATGTCCGAGACGCGGCAGGCGTGGAAGCCGCGGCTGGCGAACGCCACGACGGCCGCGTCGAGGATCATGCTGCGCTTGTCGCCGCCGGCGACCTTCTTCGGTGCCATCAGCGCGCGACCTCGACCGGCCAGCGGTAGGCGCCGGGCCGGCGGTTGGCGAGCGACGGCAGGTCGCGCCGGATGCGCGCCTGCTCGTCGAGATCGAGATCGGCGGCGATGTGGCCTTCGCGGTCCGGGGCGAGCGCGAGCACGAGCCCCCACGGATCGACGATCATCGAGCGCCCGCCCGACCTGAGCCCCGGCTCGTGCTCGCCGATCTGGTTGGCAGCGATGACGAACGCCTGATCCTCGATCGCCCGGGCACGCAACAGCACCTCCCAGTGGTCGCGCGTCGTCGGCACCGTGAACGCCGCCGGGACGGTGAAGATGCGCGCGCCGCGTACGGCGAGGATCCGGTACAGCTCCGGGAAGCGGACGTCGTAGCAGATGCTCAGGCCGAGCTCGACGCCGTCGGCGGTCGTGCTGACGACGAGCTCGGAGCCGGGCTCCTCGTGCTCGGACTCGTTGTAGACGGTGCCCTCGACGACGACGTCGAACATGTGCACCTTGCGGTAGGTCGCGTGGATCTCGCCGTCGGGGCCGATGTGGACCGACGTGTTGCGCAGCCGTTCCTCGTCCTCGACGCGCTCGGAGATCGAGCCGGCGACGAGCTCGATGCCGAGCTCGCGGGCGGTGTCACGCGCCCACGTGATCGCCGGCCCGCCGAGCGGCTGCGCCCCGGCGATGAGTGCCTCCCCACGACCGAGGGCGCTCCACTTCTCCGGCAGGACGACGAGCGCAGCGCCGTCGGCGGCCGCCGCGCGCGTGAAGCGATCCGCGTGCTCGAGATTGCGGTCGAGGTCGGGCGTGGCGTTGAGCTGGACGGCGGCGACGCGCATGAGGAAGTCCAAATTGACTGGTCAGTCAACCTCCTGGGATGCTACCCGCATGGGCGGTGAGTCCTCCCTCGGGCTGCGCTGGGAGGCGAGCGGGCGGCCACCCGATCTGCCGGTGCCCGTCCCGCCGGCGCGGATGGCGCTCGTCCGCGGCGGCCGGCCGCTCAAGCGCTGGCGCTACATCGCCGCCTTCAGCCACGCGCTCATGCTGTGCGCCGGCTCGGCGCAGATCGGTCCGCTGCGCAGCTCGTGGTGGGCGCTGTGGGATCGCCGCGACCGCCGCCTGATTGAGCGCACGCGGATCGGCCGCGCCGGGGCGGCGCGCTTCGGTCCCGGCGGACGCCTGGCGGTGAGCGACCGGCGCGTCACGATCGATCTCGACGTCGAGGAGGGCGCGGCCGTCGAGTCGCTCAACGCGCACGGGGAGCAGTACGTCTGGACGCGCAAGCAGGCCGCGCGGCCGGCGCGCGGGCGGATCGCGATCGACGGGCGGGGCGTCGAGTTCGACGGCCTTGCGATCGTCGACGACACCGCCGGCTATCACGCCCGGACCACCGAGTGGTGGTGGTCGGCGGGGGTCGGGCAGGCGCCCGACGGCTCCCCCGTCGGCTGGAACCTCGTGACCGGCGTCAACGACGGGCCGGAGGCGAGCGAGCGGTCGGTCTGGTCGGCCGCGGGCGCGCGCGAGGTCGGACCGGTGCGCTTTGCCGCGGACCTTGGCGCGGTCGCGTTCGCGGAGGGTGACGAGCTTCAGTTCAGCGAGGAGGCGGTTCGCGAACGCCGCGATGGTCTGTTGCTCGTCGTGCGGAGCGACTATCGTCAACCGTTCGGAACCTACAAAGGGTCGCTGCCCGGGGTGGGACGCGTGAGCGGCGGGCTTGGGGTAATGGAGCACCACATCGCACACTGGTGATAGGTGTTACAAACCAGCCACTCAACAAGCAGGGGGACTTCATGAAGACTCGCGCGCCCAGCCCGGCGCTCGTCATCTCGATCATCGCGCTCGTTGTGGCCTGTAGCGCCACCGCGTACGCCGCCACGATCATCACGAGCAGCAGCCAGATCAAACGAGGCGTCGTCACCGGATCGGACATCAAGAACCGGACTGTCAAGGGCGGCGACATCGGCAAGAGCACGATCCAGACGACGAATCTGTCGAAGAGCGCGCTGAAGCGCATCGACGGCGGCGCTGGCGGCGGCGGGGCTGAGTCCGCGGTCGAGGTCACGCGCAAGTCCGGGCCCGAGAACCAGCCCGGCAACCAGAACATCAAGGTCGTCGAGATGACGCTGCCCAAGGGCGCCTACGTCATCACGGCGAAGGTGACGCAGCAGGCGTTCCCGACGACCGGGCTGCTGCAGCTCAACGTGAGCGTCGCGCTCGGCCACTGCAAGCTCGACGCGGCCGGCGACGTCGACGACTCGCTCGAGTTCGTCGCCGCCAACCAGCGCTCGACCTCGGGCCAGCACTACATGCAGATGACCCGAACGCTCGCTGACAACTCCGTCATCCAGATCATCTGCGACGCCGGCATCACGTGGCGCGCCTCCAACGCGTCGATCATCGCGATGAAGTTCGGCAGCGTGAACAAGACCAACGTTCCCGACACCCCCTGAGCTGATGTGACGGCGGCGGGCCGCGCGCGCTGCGCGGTCCGCCTCGCACATCACGCCCGGCGGGCGGCCGCGCCCGTCACCATGCTGGTGGTGGCGCTGCCGATCATCACCGACCGCCTCGTCCTGCGGCCGTACGAGGCCGGGGACGTCACCGAGCTACACGCGGTCGTCTACGGCGACCACGAGGCCATGCGCCTGCTCGGTGGCGCGCGCGACATGGCCGGCACCCGCGCGGCGGTCGAGCGGTCGATGAACCAGCAGGAGCTCGACGGCTACTCGTTCTGGGCGGTGATCGAGCGTGAGTCCGGGCTCATGGCCGGCGAGGCGGGCCTCTTCCCGCTCGCCGAAGACCGCCGGGACATCGCGCTCGGCTACGCCCTCGGCGTCGACTTCTGGGGCCGCGGATACGCGACGGAGGCCGGACGCGCCGTCCTCGACGAGGCCTTCGGGCCGCTCGGCCTGGAGCGCGTCGTCGCGATCACGCGGGCGACGAACTTCCGCTCGCGGCGCGTGCTGGCCAAGCTCGGCTTCATCCCGCAGGGCCTGCGCCACGTGTGGGGCGCCGAACAGCTGTACTACGAGCTCGAGCGCTCGGCCGCCCGCTGACGCAGCCGCGCCGGTAGCCATCGAGGATCGACCGATGCACGCCGCGGCGCGCGCCTTCACTCGCGCTCGAACGCCGTGATCTCGCGCATGAGCGCGATGATCTGCGGCCCGGCGGCGTCCGGCGATCCCGCGTCGAACGGCGGCTGCGGGTCGTACTCGAGCTCGAGCTGGATCGCGCGGGCGATGTCGTCGCCGGCGACGAGCGCCGCGAGCGTCAGCGCCATGTCGAGCCCCGCGGAGACGCCGGCGGCGGTCACGATCTTGCCCGCACGCACGACGCGCTGAGCGGCCGGCTGCACCCCGAGCGCGGCGAGCTCATCGCGCGCGGCCCAATGGGTCGCCGCGCGCCGGCCGTCGAGCACGCCGGCCGCGGCGAGCAGCAGCGAGCCCGTGCACACCGACGCCGTCCAGCGCGAGTGCTCGTGGGCGTGGCCGATCCAGCCGAGCATCCGCTCGTCGGCGAGCAGCGCCCGGCTGCCGATGCCGCCGGGGACCACGAGGACGTCGGGAGCGGGCACGTCCTCCAGCCGCGCCTCCGCGACGAGCGTGAGCATGCGCGTGTCGGCGTGCACGCGACCGGCGTCGTGGGCGACGAAGCGCACCTTCGCGCCCGGCAGGCGGCTGAGCACCTCGTAGGGCCCGATGGCGTCGAGCGCCGTGAAGCGGTCGAAGAGCGCGATCGCGATCTCGATGCCGCTCACGCCCGGAAGGTCCCTCCCACCCCGCTGCCGGCGGGACCGGCGACAGCGCCGCAATCGAGCAGCGCAGCGATTTCCTCATCGCCATAGCCCGCCGCGCGCAGCACGTCCACCGTGTGCTCCCCGAGCGCCGGTCCCGGCAGCCGGTCTGCGTCCGGCGGCGTACGCGAGAGCTTGACCGGAGCGCCGAGCAGGCGAACCGGCGCCGCGGCGCCCGGCTGTTCGAGCTCGGTGACCATCGCGCGGGCGCGGACGTGCTCGGAGCCGAGCGCCTCGTCGAGGTCGAGCACCGGCTCCAGGCAGCACTCGACGCCGGAGGCGAACTGCTCCCACTCGCCGCGCGTGCGCGCGGCGAAGATCGCCTCGACGTCGGCGTGCGCCGCGCTGCCCGGCCGCGCGAACTGCTGCTCGACGAGGTCGTCCCGGTCGACGCCGCGACACCACGCGGCCCAGAACTTCGGTTCGAGCGCCCCGAGCGTGACCCAGCCGTCGGCGCACGCGTACGGGCGATAGCAGATGAGCCCGCCGGCGAGCTCGAGCTCGCCCCGGCCGGGCACCTGGCCGTCGGCGAAGTACCGCGCCGCGACCATCGCCAGCCACGACAGCGCGCCGTCGGTCATCGAGATGTCGACGAGCTGCCCCTCCCCGCTGCGGTCGCGCTCGTGGAGGGCGGCGAGGATCCCGAACGCGGCCATGAGCGCGCCGCCCCCGAGGTCGGCAATCTGGCCCGCGGCCTGCACGGGCGGGCCGTCCGCGGCGCCGGTGAGGCCGAGCAGCCCGGCCAGCCCGAGGTAGTTCATGTCGTGGCCGGCGCGGTCGCGCAGCGGCCCGGTCTGGCCGTAGCCCGTGATCGCGCAGTAGACGATCCGCGGGTTCACGGCGCGCAGCGCGTCGTAGCCGACGCCGAGGCGGTCGAGCACGCCGGGGCGGAAGGACTCGAGCACGACGTCGTGGTCGCGCACGAGCGCGAGCAGCACGTCGCGTCCCTCGGGCTGCTTGAGGTCGAGCCGGATCGAGCGCTTGTTGCGGTTCAGCGCCAGGAAGAGAGCGGACCGTGCGCTCGCATCGGCTCCGTCGTGGAAGGGCGGCGCCCAGCGGATGTAGTCGCCGAGGCCCGTGTCCTCGACCTTCAGCACGTCGGCGCCGTGATCGGCGAGCAGCAGCGAGCAGAAGCCGCCGGGCAGGAGGCGACTGAGGTCAAGGACGCGGATGCCTTCCAGCGCTCCACTCACGGTCCATGCACCCTAGTCTTCGCCGCCATGAGCGAGGAGCGCAGCCCGGCTGCCGGCACACGACTCGAGGACGACGACCGCGGGCCGTTCGATCGTTTCGTCGAGGCCGCCCACACGAAGGTCAGCCAGGCGCCGTTCTTCGTGGGCTGCGTCGTGCTCATCGTCGTGTGGCTCGTGAGCGTGCCGCTGTGGGCCGACCTGAAGGCGTGGCAGGTCGCGATCCACACCGTCACGAGCGTGACGACGCTGCTGCTCATCGCGCTGCTCGAGAACGCCGCCCGGCGCAGCGAGGAGGCGGAGGCGGAGAAGATCAACATCCTCGCCGAGGCACTCAGCGCGCTCATGACCTCGCGGGCGTCCGCGGACGACCCGGAGCTCCAGGAGGCGGCCCAGCGCCTGCGCGACTCAGTCGGGCTCGAAGAGCGTCACTGAGGCGGCAGGAGGGGCTGTCCCGCCAGGTGTCGCCGCACGACGGCGAGCTGCTGCTCGCCGATCCGCAGGGCGTCGATGACGTCCTGCTCGACGCCCTCGTGCTCGAGCTCGCGGGCGGCACTGCGCACGTGCGCCAGCGCGAACGTGAAGTACCGCAGCGTCCTGTCGATGTCAGCGTCGTTGACGCGGGAGTTCTCAACCGTGGCCATCCAGCGACGCTAACCCGGCGGCCGGACGCAAGGTGCGGTCGTCAGTCCTCGCGATCGGCCAGCAGCGGCGCGATCGCGTCGGCCGCGACCTCGCCGTAGCCCGGCGCAGCCGACGTGATCTCGGCGCCGACGACCGTGCACGCGCCCATGACCTGGGCGAGGAGCTCGCGCAGCATCCGCGGCGACAGCCCGCCCGGAACCGCGAACGCGGCCGGCAGCTCGTCGGGGTCGAGGACGTCGAGGTCGACGTGCACGAACACCTCGAGGCCGGCGAGCGGCCCCACGTGCTCGATGCGGTGCACGCCGCTGCGGTCGAGGTTCACCCGCTCGCCGCCTTCGATCTCGCGTACGCCGTACATGACGATCTGCGGCGGCTCAGGGCCCGGGCCGAAGCCGGTCTCCCACAGGCCGCAGGCGCCCGCGAGGCACATGCCGCCGAGGTAGCCGGACAGCGTCGTCTCGGGCGTGTTGAAGTCGGCGTGCGCGTCGAGCCACAGGACGTGAGCGGCGGGTCGGTGGCGGGTGAGCACGGGCAGCGTCGCGACGCAGATCGAGCAGTCGCCGGCGAGCAGGATCGGCACGCGCCCCGCCTCGAAGGCGTCGTCGACCTGCCCGCCCGCCTCGAGCAGGCAGCCGCGCGACGCGCGCAGGTCCTCCTCCCACCCGAACGCCCGCGGGTCGCCGGGCGAGCCGATGATCCGCGCGTCGAGCAGCTCGGCGAGCTCGCGCGTGCCCTCCGCGACCTCGGGGTCGCGATCGGCCGTGCGACACAGGAGGCTGATTATCTGCCGGTCCATCGCGGTTCGCGCTTGTCGAAGAAGGCCGCGACGCCCTCGCGCGCGTCGTCGGTGGCGAGCGCGATCTCAAGCTGGGCGCGCAGGTACTGGAGCGCGTCCTCGAAGGCGAGATCCTGCTGCGCGTAGAGCGCGTCCTTGCCGAGCCGCATGAGCAGCGGCGACTTTGACGCGAGCGTGCTCGCCCAGTCTGCGACGGCCGCGTCGAACTCGTCGGGCGCGGTAACGCGGTTGACGATCCCCAGCCGCTGGGCCTCGTGCGCGTCGATCCGCTCGCCGAGGAGCAGCAGCTCGCTCATCTTCTTGCGGCCGACGTTGCGGGCGATGAGCGCGGCGATCATGAACGGAAACAGGCCGACGTTGATCTCCGGCGTCCCGAACGACGCCGTCTCCTTGGCGACGACGAGATCGCATGCGAGGGCGAGGCCGAGCGCGCCGGCGAGCACGTGCCCGTTGGCGGCGCACAGCACGGGCTTGCCGAGCGTGCCGATGAGCGCGAACAGGCGCGGGAAGCGATCGTGCGCGGCGTGGCGCTCGACCAGCGGTCGATCGGCCATGAAGCCGGCGAGGTCGCCGCCGCTCGAGAACACCGTCTCGTGCGTCGAGGTGAGCACGACGCAGCGCACCGTGCCGTCGTCGCGGGCTGCCCCGAATGCCGCGAGCAGCTCGTCGAGCAGCGCGTTGGAGAGGGCGTTGCGCGTCTGCGGCTGGTCCAGTGCGATCGTCGCAACCCCGCCGTCATCGACGTCGTAGCGCAGCGTGGCGTACGGCACGGATCGCAATCTACAAGCGCGATGCGGGCGAGGGCGGTGCGAGGTTGCGCTGCGTGATCCCGCAGGACGGACTGCGGATGCTTCGCTCGGCGTGTGCCGCCCGCGCTGGTACGTTCGGCTCGCGCTCGATGGCAAGTGGACACTCAGCTGGGACTCTGAGTACCGCGGGGAGGATCGGCGCTATCGGTCCAACTCAGATCGGAGTCTCGATGAGAACCAGAACGTTCGGTGTTGCGCTCACGTCGCTCGCGGTCGCGGCGGCAGCCGTTCCCGCAGTGGGCCAGGCGGCCGTGCCGACCAAGCCCAAGGTCAGGATCCTCGGAGGCACGTCCTTCGTCCCGAATCGCTACATCAAGGAGAAGCTGCGCTTCAACAAGGACGTCTACCAGGTCAAGTCCGGGGCGACCGTGACGCTCAACAACACGAAGACCGAGGAGCCGCACACGCTCTCGATCGCCAAGAAGTCCGACCTCCCCAAGAAGGTCAGCGCGTTCGACACGTGCTTCGAGGGCGGCCTCTGCGGCCAGCTGTTCGGGGCGCACGGCTTCCCGGAGGACGACGGCCCGCCGACCACGCCGCTCGTGAACGCCGGCAAGGACGGCTTCAACACCCGTGGCGACTCCATAGTCATCGGGCCGAAGGACACGGCGACGTTCCAGGTCACGGCCGACAAGGGACGTTCGCTCTACTTCATGTGCATCATTCACCCCTGGATGCAGGCCAAGTTCTCGGTCAAGTAGTTGCACGGGGTGCCGCCTTACGGGGGGTTCTCGGCTCGCGCCGGGAACCCCTTTCGTTCGCTCGCCGCCGTCGGCCTGGCGGTCTGCACGCTGCTCGCCTGCAGCGCGCCGGCGGCGCATGCCAAGACGCGCGAGTACTGGATCGGCGCGACGCCGACGACGTGGAACATCATTCCCAACGGCCACGACGCGATCATGGACGAGAGCTTCTCGCCGTCCGAGACGATCTTCCAGACGGTCACCTATCGCCGCTATACGCGCGACTGGAAGCGGCTCGTGCGCAACGCGCCGGCGGCGAACGTCGACTCCGACCGGATGCCGGGTCCGCTCATCCGCGCGCGGGTCGGCGACCGGATCGTCGTGCACTTCAAGAACTTCGACACGGTCTTCGATCGCCCGCACTCGATGCACTTCCACGGCGTGAGCTACAAGCCGTCGTCGGACGGCGCATTCGTCCCGGGCTTCTCCGGCCGCGACGGTGACGTCAAGCCCGGCCAGGGCTGGACCTACCGGCTGAAGGCCGGCCCGCAGTCCGCCGGCTTCTGGCCCTACCACGACCACTCGCCGTCGATGCACGAGTCGCTCGAGGGCGGGCTGTGGGGCGGCATGTCGATCCTCGGCCGCAAGCAGCGCCGCGCCGACCGCGAGTTCGTCACCGTCTTCGCGCCGATGGGCGACTTCCAGACGATCAACGGGCATGCATTCGTCGGCAACACGCCGATCTACCGCTCGAAGGTCGGCCAGATCGTGCAGTGGGACGTCATGGCGATCGGATCCGAGCACCACACGTTCCATGTGCACGGGCACCGCTGGCTCGAGAACGGGGTCTCGCGCGACACGCGCACGCTCGGCCCCGCGGAGAGCTTCCGCGTGCGCTGGCGGGAGGACGCCCCCGGCACGTGGCTGTATCACTGCCACGTCGAGCAGCACATGGAGCGCGGCATGATCGGCATCTTCCGGGTGTCACGATGAGCGGCGCGATCCGCCGTGCGCTGTTGCTCGTCGCGCTTGCCGCGGCGCTGCCGGCGGCGGCGCTCGCTCAGCACATGGAGGGCGCCCCGCACGCGTCGGAGAACGCCGCGGATGTCGTCATCGGGCAGGCCGCGGTCGACCCTGCGCACGTCTCCGTGCTCGTCGGCGAGCGCGTCGGCTGGCGCAACGGCTCGATCCGCACGCACACGGTCACATCGAAGGACGGACTGTTCGACTCCGATCGCATCGGTCCTGGCCGCCGCTACAGCCACGCGTTCAGCTCGGCCGGTTCGTTCGGCTACTTCTGCCGGATCCATCCGTTCATCCGCGGCACGGTCGACGTCGCGACGCTGCTCCTGCACCCCGTCGACGCGGTTGTCCGCGGCGAGCCGCTGACGCTCGACGGGCGCGGCAAGGCGGGCAGTGGGCCGGTCGGGATCGAACGCGACGTCGGCGCCGGCTTCGCCCCGTTCGTCACCGTCCCGCGCGCGCCCGACGGATCGTTCGCCACGCAGCTGACGGCCGAACGGACGGCGACGTTCCGCGCCGTCTCGGGTGGCGACGTCAGCGCGCCGGTGCGGGTCGAGGTCCTCGCCGCGCGCACCGTGACGGTCTCAACCAAGCGCGGGCGCAAGCGGCGCGCCGTCCGAGTCGTCGTGTCGCCGGTACCGGCTGGCGGAACCGTCCACCTCCAGCGCCACCTGCGCGAGCGCTTCGGCTGGTGGACGATCGCGCGCCGCACGCTGAGCGCCACTGGCCGCGCATCGTTCTCGCTGCGCCGCCGGGCGACGGGCCGCTACCGCGTGCTGCTCACGAAGCCCGACGGCGAGACGCCGGTGACGGCCAGCCGGACGCTACGGCTGCGCGGCTGACTGGCCAGTCAGCCAGTATCGTCCCTCCGCGCAAACCGACAAGGAGCTTTAGCAATGGGAGTGCTGGACGGAAAGGTCGCGCTCGTCACCGGCTCGGCGCGGGGCATCGGCCGCGCGACGGCCGAGCTGTTGTCCGAGCACGGCGCGAGCGTCCTCATCAACGACCTCGACGGCGACGTCGCCGAGCAGACCGCGTCGCAGATCGCCGGCGACACGGTCGTCTACGCGGGCGACCTGACCGCGCCGGGCGCTCCCGACGAGCTCGTGGCGACCGCGATCGACGCGTGGGGCAAGCTCGACATCATCGTCAACAACGCCGGCTACACCGTCGACGCGCCGCTGCACAAGATGAGCGACGACGCCTTCCAGCGGATGCTCGACATCCACGCCGTCGTCCCCTTCCGCGTCTGCCGCGCGGCCGCCCCGCACCTGCGCGAGCCGGCCAAGAAGGAGCGCGAGGAGGGCGTCGAGGTCTTTCGCAAGATCGTCAACGTCTCGTCGATCTCCGGCACGATGGGCAACGCCGGCCAGGCGAACTACGCCGCCGGCAAGGCCGCCGTCGTCGGCATCACGAAGACGCTGGCCAAGGAATGGGGCCAGTTCAAGATCAACGTCAACGCCGTCGCGTTCGGCTTCATCGACACGCGCCTCACGCAGGCCAAGGTCGAGTCCAACACGATGGAGGTCGGCGGCGAGACGGTGCAGCTCGGGATTCCCGAGCAGATGCGCGGCATGGCGTCCATGTTCATCCCGCTCGGCCGGCCGGGCACCGTCGAGGAGGCCGCCGGCGGCGTCTTCTTCCTCTGCTCGCCGTGGTCGAACTTCGTCCACGGTCAGACGCTGAACGTCACGGGCGGGCAGTTCACCGGCATGACGACCTGAGGCGTACCGAACGGCGGGTTGCCGAGCGTCGAATTTCCGAACGACGCCTTTCCGATAGTCGGGATACGGAGTAAAGTCCCGGCGCATGAAGGTCGTCAAGCCCGCGCCCGACCACATCGTCCCGCGGGGCGTGGTCGGGGGCGCCGAGATCTCGCAGATGACCGCAGGCGCGGCGAACATCTACATGGGCGTCTTCCGCGTGCCGCCCGGCAGCCAGTCGCGGCCGCATTACCACGCCGATTGCGAGTCCGCGGTGTACATGCTCTCGGGCCGCCTGCTCGTACGCTGGGGCGAGGAGCTCGAGCATGAGCTCGGCCTCGAGCCCGGCGATCTCGTCTACGTCCCGCCGCGCGAGACGCACCTGCTCGAGAACCCGTCCGACAGCCAGGCCGCCGAGTACGTCGTCGCGCGCGACGCGCCGCAGGAGGACTCGGTCGAGGTTCCGTGGGCACGCCCACGCCGCGCCGCTGAGCAGTCCTCGGTCAGCCGGGAGGCGCGAGCGGGCTCCACGGCGGGTGCCTAGCGCTGTCCGCCGCCGTGAGCGGCGGGTCGTCGTGTGACGCGAGGAGATCGCGGATCGCCTCGTTGTAGTGATTGAGCCTGACGTGCTCCTTGACGCGCAGCATGTCGGCGAAGAGCGTGCGCACCGGGTCGAGCTCGCGCAGGTAGACGAGCGAGCGCTCGACGTACCCCTGCTCGCCGAGCTGGGCGGTGATGCATGCGGGGGTCGTCTCGATGTCCACGAGGACCATGAACATGCGCGCGTCGAAGCCGGTCCGCAGCTCGTGCACCGAGTCCTCCGGGCACAGCAGCAGCGTCGCGCCGGCGTCGTCGTGCAGCCGGATGAACTCGCGCAGCAGGCTGCGCTGGCGCGCGTCGTCGAGCTGCCCGCGGCGCACGAAGCGCAGGCGTTCCACGCTGATCTTGTCGGCCCGCGCGCGATCGAGCTGCGCGTCGAGGTAGTACTGGAGCCGGGCGTTGCCGAACCAGCGCTCGAGGTCGGTCTGATCGACGGCCCGCAGGCTGTGCTGCGCGACCTGCGTGATCGTCAGCAGCAGCTCGAGCACCTCCTCCTGGTTTGAGACGCTGAAGATCCCGCCCCGGATCGCGCCCAGGCGGCGCTGGTGATCCTGCTCTGCCTTCGTCCACAGCACGGGCGCGAGCGGACTGAGCCCGGGGTCGTCGACGAGCGCGTCCGGTGGCGGCGCCGCCACGGCTTGGCCACCGGCCTCGAACCGGTCCTCGTGGTCGAGCGCGATGAAGCGCCGTGCGCACTCGAGCAGCAGACGCGGTTCCTGGCGCCGGCCGAAGTCGTCCGCCGCGTTGAGGACATGCGCCGACGCCAGGTGGTAGCGCGTGGTCAGCGACTGCACGTCGCCGTCGGTGTCCTCCCAGCGCAGGAGCTCTCTGATGGCGCGGCCGTCGCGGCCGCCGGGAAGTCGGCCGGCGTACTCGGGGATGAGGCGGCGCAGGATGAAATGCACGCGCGCGGCCTCGGGCACATCGCCGGCCGCGACCACCCGCGCGAACCCCATGAGCGTCGGCAGCGCGCCCTCGAGCGCCTCGGGATCTCGCGCAGCGAGGCGGATGACCTGCTTCAGCTCGGCGGCAAGGTCCTGCGCCCGCGATCCCATGGGCCCCCAACGTAGCGTCGGACATACGTCGGATCAACGTCGGATCGCCTGCTCAGGCCGTCGCGGCGGTGCCCGAAGGCCGCGGTCAGGCGCGCCTGGAAGCGCCGCCGGAGCGCCCTCATCCTCGCTCCACGGTTTCTACGACACGGGGACAGGAGGTGTAGTCAAATGATCGGTACAGGAACAACGTGGGGCCTGAGTGGCACGACATTCCTGTGGTTGTACGTCGGGTTGTGCGTGGCGGTGGCGGTGGCGGTCCGCTGGCAATGGCAGCGGGCGCTCGGACCGAACCCCAGGGCGGAGAGTGTGGAGCTCGACGTCTACCGGCTCGCGATGCTCAACGGCGGGCCACAGCTGACGATCACGGCAGCAGCCGCGCGACTGCACCGCAGCGGCCTGCTGCGTGAGGGCGACGAGCCCCGAACGCTCGTCGTCGACGGGCCGCTCGACGCGGATGCCACCGACATCGAACGAGCAGTGTTCGATGCGGTGCAGCGCCAGCCTCACATCCGCAGCGCCGAGCTGCGCCGCGAGCTCGCCGACAGCGAGCCGGTCGCGCAGCTGGCGTCGCGGCTCGGCGATGTTGGGCTGTTGCTGAAGCCCGAGACGATCGCGCGGATGCGGCGGCTGTGGTTGCTCGCTGTGCCCCTGCTGGTCCTCGGTGCCGCCCGGCTCTGGGCCGGCGTCGAGGCCGACGCACAGGTCGGCTACCTGGCGATAGGGGTGGTCGCGGTGGCGTTCGCGACCGTCTGGCTGGCGGGCCGGCGGCCGTGGACGACCGCCCGCGGGCAGGCCGTCGTCGCGCGCAAGCGCGCGGATCATCGCCAGCTGAGCACGGGCGGCACGAGTTCGCAGATGCCGCTCGCCGTCGCGCTGTACGGCGGGGCGGCGCTGTGGGCGGCCGAGCCGGCGATCGCCTCGGCGTGGAGCGTGCCCCGCGAGACGGGCTCGGCCGCGACACGCGGTCCCAGCTGCGGCGGGGGGTGGTCAGGCGGCGGCGGCGACTGCGGCGGGGGTGGCGGCGGCGGTTGCGGCGGTGGCTGCGGGGGCGGCGGCTGATGCGCGGCCAGAGCATGACCCAGCACCTCGGGCTCGGCGTCGGCTGGCGCCCGGAGATCGAGGGAATGGCCGCGCGCGCGGAGCTCGGGTTCGTCGAGGCGATCGCCGAAAGCGTCGACCCGCGGCGCCCACCGGCGGGGCTGCTCGCCGCCGCCCAGCGCGGCCTGGCGATCGTGCCGCACGGGATCCGGCTGTCGCTCGGCGGCGCCGAGC
>JBOGYT010000099.1:0-15622 GCA_050696955.1 Solirubrobacteraceae bacterium
AGCCTGGCCAGCGCCCGCGGCGGGACCGAGCGCGGGTTTCAGGCATCGCAGGCGGTCACGCGATGACAAGCGTCGTGATCGTCGACGACCACTCGCTCTTCCGCGCGGGCGTGCGCTCCGAGCTCGACGGGCTCGTCGACGTCCTCGGCGCCGCGTCGACCGTCGAGGACGCGATCGCGTGCGTGGTCGAGCTCCAGCCCGACGTCGTGCTGCTCGACGTCCACATGCCCGGCGGGGGCGGCGTCGAGGTGATCCGCCGAGCCGCCGCCGCGGGGCTGCGGCCGACCTTCCTGGCGCTGTCGGTATCCGACGCCGCCGAGGACGTGATCGCCGTGATCCGCGCGGGCGCACGCGGCTACGTCACAAAGACGATCTCCGCGTCCGAACTGGCGGACGCGGTGCGGCGCGTGCACGACGGCGACGCCGTCTTCTCGCCGCGGCTGGCGGGCTTCGTGCTCGACGCGTTCGCGGGCGCCGCGCCCGCTCCGGCGGCGGACCGCGACGCCGAGCTCGACCAGCTCACGCCGCGCGAGCGCGAGGTCCTCCAGCACATCGCGCGCGGGTACATGTACAAGGAGATCGCGCTGCGGCTCGGCATCTCGGCGAGGACCGTCGAGGCGCACGTCTCGGCGGTGCTGCGCAAGCTCCAGCTCTCGAGCCGCCACGAGCTGTCGCGCTGGGCGGTGCAGCGCCAGATGCTCGACTAGACTAGCGCCGGAGCAGGCCGACGGCCAGCAGCACGGCCGCCGCGCCGGCGATCGCCCAGTACGTGGTGGGCTGAGCCACGATCTGGGAGACGCGGCTCGTGACCTCCTGCTGCTTCTCGCGCAGCTCCTCCTTGGTCTCCTCGACCTTCTCGTGGACGTGCGCCTTGACGTCGGCCTTGTTGACGAGCGCCTCCACGGTCTCGCCGAGCTCCTCGCGCGTTTGGGCGATCTCCTCCTGGAGCAGCTCGCGCTCGTCGGGCGGATCCTGGTGCTCGCCGATCTGGTCGCGCGCGCTCATCGCCGGGCCATCCGGTCCGAACGGTGGCCGACGTGCTCCTTGACGGCCTCGACGTCGTGCTTCGTGCTCTCGATGGCCTCGGTGGGCGCCGGCGGGATCGCCTGCTCGATCTCCTTCTTGCCGCCGAGCGCGAGCAGGCCGGCCCCCGCGAGCAGCACGGCCGCCACGATCAGCGCCGCGAGCCACGCCTCGACGGCAGTGGCCAGGAGCAGGACGATCGCCGCGATCAGCGTGCCGATGGCGAACAGCGCGATGAGGCCACCGGCGCCGAAGAGTCCCGCGCCGATGCCGGCGCGCTTGCCTTTGTCCTGGAGCTCGAGCAGCGCGAGGCGGATCTCGTCGCGCACGAGCGTCTGCGTCTGCTGCGACAGGCGGTGGAGCAGATCGCTGACCGACTGCTCGTTGAGGTCTTCGTGGCCCATGAAGACCAGTTCCCTCGTCCGCGGCATCTTCAAACGGGGAGATTGCGATTGGCACGCTCGCGGCGGCCGTCCGCGAGTAACCGTTAATCGGTCGCCTGGCGCGCCACGTACAGCTCCGTCGCTTCGGCGAAGCCCTTGAGGCGCACCTCCCCGATGAGCTCGAAGTCCAGATGCGAGCCCGCGGCGTCGACGATCGGCTGGGTGACGAGCACCTCGCCGCCGGCCGCACGGGCCGAGACGCGCGCCGCCTGGTTGACCTCGCGACCGTAGTAGTCGCCGTCGCGGTAGATGACCTCGCCGTAGTGCAGGCCGATCCGCGGGCGCGGCCGCGTCCGGTGCAGCTGCTGGAAGCCGACCGCCCAGTCGACGAGCGCGGCCGGGTCGGTGCCGACGACCATGACCTCGTCGCCGATCGTCTTCACGACCCGCGCGTCCTGCGGAATCGTGTGTTCCACGTTGCCGACGAAACGCTCGACGACGTCCACGGCGTGCTCGTCGCCGACCTCCTCGGTCAGGCGGGTGTAGCCGGCGAGGTCGGCGAACGCGACGGCGACCCGCAGGCGCCCGAGGTCGCTCGGCGCGTCCTCGCCGAGGTCCTGCTCCATGTGGCCGATGATGTCCTGGTCGACGAAGTGCGCGAGCAGGCGTCTGTGCAGGAGGTCCATCATCGGCGAGGCCATCGGCAGGAGGTCGCGCGCGAGCCCCTCCATCTCCTCGGCCATCTCGAATCCCGGGACGCCCTCGCGCATGAGCGGCTCGTGGACGTAGAGGTGGAACAGCCGCACCTCGGCGTCGGCCAGCTGTGCCAGCGCCTGGCCGTAGACGCGCACGAGCTGCAGGAAGGCGATGAGCGGAAAGCCCGCCATGAGCACGGCGGCCGCGTGGCGCAGGATCTCCATGTCGTCGTCGGACATCCGCTCGGTCGCTCCGGCGGGCAGGCCCATCGTCGTGAAGATGCGCTCGATGAGCGCCGGTTCGAGGCCGGTTTCCTGCACGGCGTCGTCGAGCGTGTACGTCCGATCGAGCGACGGGAAGATCTCCTGGAGGTAGCCGAACGCGATCCGGCCGCTCTCGCCGGCGTCGCGGATCTCCTCCAGCGAGTGACCGCGCTCGCGCATCCGCGCGACGAGCCGCGCGTGAGCGATCGCGGCCGGCGTCCACTTCCCGTCGTACTGCGGGATCAGGTCGCGCTTGATCCAGCGCCGCAGCGTCGCCGGTGTCGTCTGGACCGCCCGTGCGACCTGGGCGGTACTCGGAGGCGCCTCGTCGTCCACGGCTGCGCTCACGACGACGGCGGGACCTTGGCCCCGCCGTCTGCGGGCGATACGGCCCGCTGCCTCGGTCGACGGCGCTCGTCTTCGTACCGGCGGCACCTCGCGGGTGGCGAGCCACCCACTGTTCGACCTGGTGGCCTATGCATACGCCTCACGCGGCGCGCTGTCAACGCTTCTTAACGGTGTCAGACCTTCAGATGGGGATATTCGTCCTCGACGACCTCGCGGTACTGCGCGTAGACCGGCTTCGTGATCGGGATGAGCGAGAGCGCCGCCTTCACGTCGCCGCCCGTCTTGATCCGGCGCCGAGCGATCGCCACCGCGACGTTCTCCTTGCCCTGGAAGTACTTGTTGGCGATGTCCGAGTTCATCTTCATCTGGACCTTTGACTTCCAGCCGACGTCGTCGGTCCACTCCCAGTGCAGATTGCCGTCCTCGTCCTCCTCGGCGGCGCGGATGTTGACGACCATGTCCATGTCCTCGAACTCGAAGCGCTGGGGGACATCGGCGTCGCGCAGCTTCGGGCCCATGTCGGGGTCCTCGCTCATGAGCGTGAAGATTCGATCCATCACCTCGCGGAACTCCTTCGGACCGTTGAACTCGGCACCCATGTGAGGGGATCCTCCTTGGTCGGGGCGCTCAGGACGACTTCGGCGCCGAGCGCTTGGGCGCCGGACGCTTGGCCGCTGCCGTCTTGCGCGCCTTCTCGGCGGCCGGACCGGCGGTCGCGCGCTTCGCCGTGGACGTCCGGCGCGGCGTGGACTTCGCCTTCTCCAGCGCCGCGACGCGGTCGGCGAGCGCGCGCACCTCGGTGCGCAGCGATTTGAGCTCCTCGGCGGTCACCGGGCGCAGCTCGTCGACGGCGCCGCGCAGGCGACCGGCCGTGTTACCGAGCTCGTCGAGCAGCTCGGAGATGCGCTCCCGCGGGATCTGCGTCTGGAATGCCTGATCGACCGCGTCGCGGACCGCGTCGACTCGTGAAGACGACTTCTTCTTGGCCATCCGTCGATGATAGGTGGCGCCCCGATGCCCGTCCACATCCACCCCACCGCGCCGCTCGCGCGGCGCGCGCTGCTGCCCGGCGACCCGGGCCGCGCGCTCGCGCTCGCCCAGCTCGTCCTCTCCGAGCCGCGGATGTTCAACCACAACCGCGGCCTGTGGGGCTACACCGGCCCGGCCGCCGACGGCGAGCTGCTGACGATCCAGAGCACCGGCATGGGCGGTCCGAGCGCCGCGATCGTCCTGGAGGAGCTGTGCGACCTCGGCCTCGAGTCCGCGATCCGCGTGGGAACCTGCGGCGCGCTGGCCGCGGGGCTCGAGCTGGGCGACCTCGTCGTCGCCGATGCGGCGCTCGCCGACGACGGCACGAGCCGTGCGCTCGGCGCGGGCGAGCGCGTGGAGGCCGACACGGGGCTCGTGGACGCGCTGTCGGCGGCCGCCGGCCCGGCCGCCCGCCACGGACCGGTGGCCAGCACCGATCTGTTCTACGACCACGGCGCTTCGCGTGCGCGCGCGTGGAAATCGGCGGGCGCTCTGGCGGTCGAGATGGAGGCCGCCACGATCCTGCGCATCGGCCAGCTGCGGGGCATCCCGACCGCCTGCCTGCTCGCGGTGACCGATGTGTTCGGGCCGGGCGGGGAGCGTCACCGCATCGACGAGGACGGGCTCCTCGCAGCGGGCGAGGTACTGGGGCGCGTGGGCGCCGCGGCGCTGGTCGGGTAGCCGGCGCGCGGGACGTCGACGGGCCTCAGCCCGAGACCGTCAGCCGCTCCTGCCCCGACGGGACCGGCTCGGCCGCCCCGGGCAGGGCCTCACGCAGCGCTCCCAGCTCGCTCGTGAGCGCGGCAAGCTGGCGTTCGATCGCCACCAGGCGCTCGTCGATGCCGGCGCCGGCCGCCAGCTTCGACAGCCGCTCGTCGAGCCGGTCGATCCCGTCTTCGATGCCCTCGAGGCGGTTCGAGACCGAGCGCACGCGGCGCGTGAGGCGCTCGATGTCGGCCGCCGTCGGGATGTTGAGCGCGCTGAACGCGGCTTCCTGGGCGGCTCCGGCCTTCTCGCGTGCCTCCATCGCGCGCGACAGCGCGCTTGAGACCAGCGGGTTCTCGAGCAGGTCCTCGGCGAGCTTGCCGAGCGTGTCCTCGCCCTGTCGCGTCAGCCGCTCGCGCAGCCCATCAGCGTCGGTGTCGTCGCTCATTCGGCGGTGCCTTTCTCGTGCCTGTCGGGCCTGCTCAGGCTAGCGCAGTAGCCACTGGCCATGAGCCTCGCACGTGCGCTCGGATCGCTGCCGAAAGTCTCGACCTTCATGTGAGCTTCAGGGTTCTCCACCGGTTTCCGGGCGGACAGCGGCCTCGCTCGCCTCGTGGCAACCGTCCGGGGTGCCTGCAACGCTCGACGGGCGTGCCGGGCGCGGTGCGAGGGGGCGCCGCATTCCGTCCACCCGAACCGGCGCAATGCAGCACCCGAGGGGGCCGGTGCACAGGTGTTGGCGCGGATCGTCAATCCCTTGTAGGCTCCCAGCCACGCGCATCGGGGTCGCGTACCAGATCACCTCCAGGGGGGAGTTGCAGGGACACATGCACCACAAGCGAAGGCTGCTCATCGCTCTGGTCGTAACCGGAGCCCTGACCGCAGGTATCGGAGCGTCTGCGCTGACCGCGCAGGCCGAGATGCGGACGTTCAGGATCACGCTGCTCGGCGGTATCACGACCACCGTGACGCTCGATCTTCCGCCGGGCGCCTCGCTCGATCAGGTGCAGATTCCAGGGCTCGGCGACCTGCCGATCCTGAGCATCACGGAGATCACTCCCGCGGCGCCTGCCCCCGCCGCCCCGACGACGCCTGCGGGTCCGACCTCGGACGCCCCCGCCGCAGCCGACTCGTCCGATCAGGCCAAGGGCAGCAAGAGGCGCTCCTCGAGGCGCGGAGCCGACCGCCGCGGCGGGCTCATCAACGAGCCCTCCCCCAACCGCGACACCCCGGTCAAGACCCCGCTGCGCAACTCCAAGGGCGTGCCGACGCTCGCCAACCCGACGACGTCGCTCGCGCTCCCGGGCCCGGCACCGATCGGCGTGCCCAACTTCTTCATCAGGAAGTTCAGCATCCCGCCGTTCCTGCTGTCGATCTACCAGGCGGCCGGCATCCAGTACGGCGTGCGCTGGGAGGTCCTGGCCGCGATCAACGAGATCGAGACCGACTACGGGCGCAACCTCAACGTCAGCTCCGCCGGCGCGATGGGCTGGATGCAGTTCATCCCCTCCAGCTGGAAGATGTACGGCGTCGACGCCAACTCGGACGGCAAGAAGGATCCCTACAACCCCGTCGACGCGATCTTCGCCGCCGCGCGCTACCTCAAGGCCGCCGGCGCCGACAAGGACCTGCGCAAGGCGATCTTCGCCTACAACCACGCCGACTGGTACGTCGACTCCGTGCTGCTGCGCGCCCGGATGATCGGCGGGCTGCCCGCCGACCTCGTCGGCTCGCTGAGCGGCCTGACGCAGGGTCAGTTCCCGGTTCACGCCGCAGCGCGCTACGCCGACGACCTCTCCGAGCGCGATGCGAAGCGCCGCATGGCCCGTGGCAAGAACGCCGCGATCCCGATCGAGGCGAACAAGTCACGCCGTGGGATCAACGTGTTCGCGAAGCCCGGCTCGCCCGTGGTCGCCGTCCAGGACGGCACGATCACGAAGGTCGGAAACAGCGCGCGCCTTGGCAAGTACGTGCAGCTGCGCGACGTCTACGGCAACACCTACACGTACGCGCACCTGAAGAAGGTCGCCGCGAAGGTGGCGGTCCCGAAGGACAAGACGCAGACGAAGTCGTCCATCGCCAGGGAGCTCGCGCTGCCGAAGAAGGACAAGAAGCCGACCGCGCCCGCGAGCGCCGGCTCGACCGCGAAGGACGCGGTGAGCAAGGTCAAGTCGACGGTGACGGACACGGCGCGGGCGGTGACCGAGCAGGTCGCCAAGGAGCGCCTGTTCGCCAACCCGACGCGCCCGAAGGCACTCGTCAGCGGCGGCAAGAAGCAGATCATCGACTCGACGTCGACGCTGCCCGGCACGCAGAGCCTCAAGTCGTACTTCACGGGGCCGTACGGGCTGGACAAGGAGGACGTCGTCCTCAAGCGGCTCGTGCCCGGCCGCAAGCTCATCGGCGGCACGATCCTCGGCACGATCGGGACGACCTCGTCGCAGATCGCGCCGCACATGCTGTTCGAGATCCGGCCGGCGGGTCGCGGCGCACCGCGCATCGATCCGAAGCCGATCCTCGACGGCTGGAAGCTGCTCGAGTCGACGGCGATCTACCGCGCCCAGGGCAAGAACGCGTTCTTCGGCCCCAACGCGCAGACCGCCTCGATCGGCCAGATCCTGCTCATGAGCAAGCAGACGCTGATCCAGCGCGTGCTCGCCAACCCGCGGATCGACCTGTACTCGTGCGGCCAGCGTGACATCAAGGCCGGGATCGTCGACCGCCGCGTGCTGGCGACGCTCGAGTTCCTCGCGAGCTCCGGCCTGAAGCCGACGGTGACCTCGCTGCGCTGCGGCCACGGCTACTACACGTCGGCCGGCAACGTCTCGGCGCACAGCTCTGGCAACGCCGTCGACATCGCGAAGATCAACGGCATCCCGATCATGGGCAACCAGGGTCCGGGATCGATCACGGACATCGCGGTCCGGCGCCTGCTGACGCTGCAGGGCACGATGAGGCCCGCGCAGATCATCACGCTCATGAAGTACGAGGGCACCGACAACACGCTCGCGATGGGCGACCACGCCGACCACATCCACGTCGGCTTCCGCCCGAACTTCGATCCGTCGACGAAGGCGGGCCGGATGGCCGAGGCCGTGCTGAAGCCGTCGCAGTGGATCAAGCTGATCGACCGCCTCGGCGACATCGCGAACCCGACGGTGCGGGTCAAGCCGTCGAAGTACGCGATCCGCGTTCCGAAGGCCAAGCGCGCGAGCCAGTCCCACCAGGGCGAGTAGCCCCGGGGGTCGCGTAGCGACCTCGCCGAACATCTCGAAACCGCCGTGACCTCGTCGCGGCGGTTTCGCTTTGTCCAGTTCGAGTTCGCGTGGGAGCTCGGGCCCGAGCCGGGGCGCTACCCCATCCGCGAGCGGATGGGCGAGGCGCCCGAGTACGTCCTCGTGCTGCGCACGCTCGGCGCGCCGGAGCGCCGGCTGCTCGCCACGCGGCGGCGCGGGCGCGAGGCGCCGGCCGAACCTTCCCCCGAGCCGGTCGCCACGTCGCGCGCGACGCTCGTCGACACCGAGCCGCTCGACGACGACGTCGCGGCGGCGAGCTGGCTGCGCGAGGCCGACCTCGAGACGCTCGCCGAGGACGCGATCGCGCGGATGAACCGCATCGTGTACGCGCACCGCGTCGCCAGCGCGGATCCGTACACGCGCGAGGTCAGCCGCGAGCAGGCGCTCACGACGCGGATCGGGTACGGCGACGGCGAGAAGGTGGCCGAGGGCCGCTGGGAGAGCGCGCGCGAGCTGTCGGCCGGCTCGGGCGGGACGGGATTGCGACCCGGCGGGGCCGTCCTGCACCCGCAGGAGCGCCTCGCCGCCG
This sequence comes from Solirubrobacteraceae bacterium, assembly GCA_050696955.1. Classification (GTDB taxonomy): domain Bacteria; phylum Actinomycetota; class Thermoleophilia; order Solirubrobacterales; family Solirubrobacteraceae; genus CADCVQ01. The sequence continues at coordinate 8,273 of JBOGYT010000099.1, forward strand.
TGCTGGCCGGCCGCGACGCGCTGCTCGCCAGCGAGGAGCTCGCCCTCCGTGCCCGCACCGACCTCGACGCGGGGCGCTACCGGGAAGCCGCGCTCCAGCTGCGGATCGCCTTCGAAGCGGCGATCGCCGAGCTCGAGCCGTGGCGCGAGCGCCAGTCGCTGCCCGAGCGGCTGGAGGAGCTGCGGGCCCGCCGCGACGAGGTGGGCGCCGCGGCGAACGCCGCGCTGAAGGGCGGCCTCGACGTCGAGCACATCGAGACGGTGCGCAGCGTGCTGGCCCGGGTCGAAGCGGCGCTGCGGGCACGGACGGCCGGCGGGCTGCACTGACGGCGGGTGCGCCACCACCGACGACGTACGTCGAGGAAGCGATCCTGCAGTCCGGCGTCCAGGAAGGCATGGTGCTCGTCCCGGCAGGCTCTGACCTCGGCCCGTGGCAGGCGGTCTTCTAGTGCGAGTTCGACGGCGGCCGCGACAAGCGGCTCGTGATCAAGGTGCTCGGGGAGCGACGGTGCCGACGGCGAGCAGGTACTCCTGCTCGAACCGGGCTTCGTCGGGCGTGCCGAGGTTCCATTCGTCGCAGAAGCGCTCCAGCGCCTCGTCGAACTCGGCTTCGCGCTCGGTCCGGCGCGCGTTGCCCTGGGCGACGATCGTCGGTCCGTAGCGCTCCTTGAAGTGCTCGCCGTAATCGGCGGGCCGCGTGAAGGCGGTGATGTCCAGCACGTCACGCTCCAGCATCCCGAAGTCCACGCGGTCGCCGAACAGGCTCTTCACGTGCTCCTCGCTGCCCCACAAAGGCGGCGGCTGCGCGCCGGGCGGCGGCGGGGGGGCGAACGGTCCCATGGTCCGAAACAGCGCCCCGATCATCCCTTCGGGCGTCCAGCTCAGCAGCCCGATCGTGCCGCCCGGGCGGCACACGCGCACCAGTTCGTCGGCCACAGCCTGGTGGTGGGGCGCGAACATCGCGCCGATCGACGACATCACGACGTCGAACGAGTCGTCCGCGAACGGCAGGTTCTCCGCGTCGGCTTCGGCCCACTCGAGGGCGAGCCCTTCGCCGTCGGCGCGGCTGCGGCCCGCCTCGAGCAGCTCTGGCGTCAGGTCGCTGGCCGTCACGTCCGCGCCGGCCCGCGCGGCGGGCAGCGAGGCGTTGCCGGTCCCGGCGGCGACGTCCAGGACGCTCATTCCCGCATCGATGCCGCACGCCTCGACGAGCCTCGGCCCCAGCGGCAGCAGGAACGTCTCGACCATCGACGGGTAGTCGCCCGACGCCCACATCTTCCGATGGCGGGCCTTGAGCTCTGAATCCGGCGTGTCCGGTGCCAAAAAGGACTCCTTTCCTGATTACCGCACGACCGTATCGCCGTCAGGTCCCGGCGTCCACCACCGTCTCGCGGCAGCGCGGGTGGAGCACGACGCATCCGTCCTCGACGACCGGCGGCTCGTAGTCGTCGACGTCGAGCAGGCGCTCGGCGAGCGGGTTCGCCCGCTCCTGCGACGGATAACCGGCCGCGCCCGCGTCGCCGACGACGCGCACCGCGGCGAGTGCGACGTCGGCGTCGATCGCGAAGTCGACCGGCGCGAAGGAGGGCGGCGCGTCGGCCGGTTCGATCCGGCCCTCCACGTGCAACGCCAGCGCGCACCCGTCGCGCGGCTCGAAGCTGACGAGGCTCGGCACGACCTCGTGGTAGACGTCGCCGAGCTTCAGGCTCCCGTAGGCGTCGTAGACCGGATGCGACTCGCCGTCGGCCACGATCTCGCGTACGACGTTCCCAAGCGGGTAGCTCCCGCCCGCCAGCTGCGCCCAGCTCGATACGGGCAGGCGCAGGGAGTGCAGCCGGAGCTTCGGCTCGGGCACGTCCTGATCTCCGACGCGCAGCGGCGCGAGCAGCAGCGTGATCGCGTGCAGGAGCAGCGGATCGTCGCCCTCGGCCTCGCCCCAGCGGATCGCGCCCTCGAGGGTCCCCTCGCGGACGCGCAGCCGGTTGGCGGCAAACGGCTCGGGTTGCGGCGTCATGACGGCGCGACCGCCGCGCCGCCGCGCCCGGCCTCACTCCTCCTTGATGGCCGCATTGACCTGCTCCTTCTGCTCGGCGGTGAGCTCCTTCATGTTCGCGGTCCGGACCTCCCCGATGATCTCGCTCAGAGCGGGGAGGATCTCGGCGACCTTGTACTGCTTGGTGATCCAGCGGTACTCGAGCGGGATGCCTGCCTGGTAGTAGCTCTCCCAGTGGACCTTCACTGCGCCGGAGAGTGCGGGCAGCGCGTCCGCCGCCGGCACCTCCTTGCCGACGACGGCCGAGACGCCGCCGACGCCGCCGATCAGCATCGCCTCGACGATGTCGATGTAGTCGCCGGTCAAAAAGCCCTTCGACGGCGCGCGGGCCTCCACCGCCTCGGTGATCTTGCCCTCCTGCTTGGCCGTGCCCTCATCGCTTTCGATCCAGTACGCGGGCTTGAGGTACTTCGTGGTCGAGAGCCAGTAACCGACCCCGCGCGCGACGTCCTTGGGCGGTGGCTTCGTGCGCAGGTTATGGGTGCCCGCCATCGCGGTGAGGTTCCACGGCGCGCGCTTGATGAGGAACGGCACGGCGTTCTTGGCCGTCGAAGCCGTCCCGGCGGTCGTCTTGTGCAGCGTGTCGGCGAGCAGGTAGGAGTAGACGAGCGACACGATGCCCATGAACGCCTCGCGATCCGGGCCGCCGAGGCCCTGGAACCACTCGTGCGTCGTGAAACGCTCGTTGGCCTCGAGACGCGTCACGACCTCCTCGACGATGCCGATGAGCTGCTGGCGCGCCTCGGACGGCGGGTCGAGGCGCACCTTGCCGCCGGGCAGCTTGGCGGTCCCCAGGAACGTTCGCAGGCCCGAGGGGATGATCCCGACCGTGGCCTGCAGGTACACGGCGTCCGCGGTCTGCTCTTCGAGGAACTTCGTCACGAGAGCGTCGATCTCGGCGTAGTCGGCGACACCGAGCCACGCCTTGAGGTCGGCGACCGGCACCCCGGTGAAGTAGCCCACCTTCGCCGGCTCCGCGAGCTGGTGCATCGCCCCGCTCTTCGCGGACGTCACCGCCGCTTCGAGCTTGCCCTTGAGGTCGAGCCCAAGCGTCTTGAACGCCGTGTTGGACTTCGGCGCGAGCTCGTCGAGGGCATGCGTGACGAACTCGATCTTCGTCTTCGGCTCGGTGGCGTCGCCGGTCACGTAGCCGAGGGTCGTGAGCTTGTCGATGATGCCTGCGCGCGTGATCTGGCTCGAGTGGTCGCTGTCGATCCGGATCGGCTTGTCCTCCGCCTTGCCGCCGATGTCGGTCCCGTACGGGACGCCGCCGTCGAGGAACGACTTGATCGCCGCGGTCACCTTGGTGGGCTTCTTGGGATAGGCGAGGGTGTTGTGGCTGGGACCGAGGCTCGGCACCATGAGCTCGGCCTCGAAGCCGACCTTGCGCTGCAGCCGCGCGGCCGGGCGCGCCTGGACGGCGACGGCGACGGCCGCGTTGCCGGCGTGTCGCTGCAACCGCAGGACGTGCCCGCCGAGCGGTGCCGGGCTCCCCGCGCGCCGCGTCCCTGCACCGGGTACGTCGCGCGCTGCACCCTGGGCATCGTCCAGCCGGCGTGACGCCATTGCCGCAGGCTACAGCGGCGATCGCGCCGGGCGATCGTGCCGGCGATGAATGCACACCCTTGGGCGGCGAACCGCGGAACTTCAGCGCCGGGAGTCGTCAAGCCGCTACAGCGCCGCGACGAGCGCCTGTAGCTCCTCCTCGACGTCGCCGGCGAGCTTCACGGCCGCGCGCGAGTCCCATGGCGTGGGTCCCTGGGTGACGAGCGCGACCGCGCCCCCGTTGGCCTGCGTCACGGCTGGAAGCTGGGCGACCGGGAAGACCTCGAGCGACGAGCCGACGCACAGCAGCACGTCGGCCTCGGTCGCGTAGCGCATCGCGGCGCCGAGCCCCTCCGCGGGCAGCAATTCGCCGAACAGGACGACGTCGGGCTTCAGCGGCGCGCCGCAGTCGCACGGCGGCACGCCGTCGTCCGCGGCCCGCAGACGCTCGACGACGTCGTCGAGCTCGAAGCGCGCCCCGCAGTCCAGGCACACGCACGCGGCGATCGAGCCGTGGACCTCGACGAGCGTGCGCGTCCCGGCCTTGCGGTGCAGCATGTCGATGTTCTGCGTGACGACCGCGGCCAGCCGCCCGCGGCGCTCGAGCTCGACGAGCGCCTCGTGCGCGCCGTTGGGCCGCTTGTCGCCGAGCGTCTGAAAGCGGTCGCCGTAGAAGCTCCAGAAGCGCTGCGGGTCCGCGCGCCAGGCATCGATGTGGGCGACCTCCATCGGGTCGACGTTCTCCCACAGGCCCGTGCCCGGGGTGCGGAAGTCGGGGATCCCGGACGGCACCGAGATGCCCGCGCCGGTGAGGGCGACGACGGTCCCGGCGGAGCGCACGAGCTCCGCCAGGGCCGCAACGTCCGCTCGCCCTACCTGCCCTTCCACTGCGCCTGGCGCTTGCCCAGGAAGGCGCCGATGCCCTCCTTCGCGTCCTCGGAGTCGAAGACCGAGGCGAACTCCTCCTGCTCGCGCGCGATGCCCTCGTCCAGACCGGCCGGCGTGCTCGCGCGCTTGACGCCCCGCACCGCGAGCGGCGCCTGCCCGCCGAGCTTGCGCGCCCACGCCATCGCGACGTCATGCAGCTCGTGGTCGGGCACGACGCGGTTGGCGAGCCCGACCTCGTAGGCCTCCTCGGCCGAGATCGGGTCGCCCGTGAGGTTCATCTCGAGCGCCTTCGCCTGGCCGACGAGCCGCGGCAGCCGCTGCGTGCCGCCGAAGCCGGGGATGATCCCGAGGTTGATCTCGGGCTGCCCGAAGCTCGCCGACTGCGCCGCGATGCGCACGTCGCAGCCCATCGCCAGCTCGCAGCCGCCGCCGAAGGCGACCGCGTTGACGGCGGCGACCGTCACCGTCGACGAGCCCTCCATGTCGCGAATCATCTGGTGGCAGCGCGCGAGCAGCTCGCCGCCGCCCGCGGCGTCCATCTTCGTGAACGCCTTGATGTCCGCACCGGCGCAGAAGAGCATCGGGTTCGCCGAGGCGATGACGAGCGCGCGGATCGAGTCGTCGCCCTCGACGTGTTCGCAGATGCGCGCGAGCTCCTCGATGACCTGCGGCGACAGCGAGTTCGCGGGCGGGTTGTCAAGCCAGGCGATCGCCGTCTCCCCGCGCGTCTCGAGCTTGACCTTCTCGCCCTGCTCGAAGCCCTCGTCGGGGCGCGCGTAGGGGAAGAAGCCCTGGCCGGTCTTCGCGCCGAGCCGGCCCTGGGCGACGAGCCGGCGCAGGATGAGCGGCGGCGCGAAGCGCTCGCCCCACTCGGTCTCGGCTCGCTCGAGCTGCGCGAGAACGTCGTCCAGGCCCGTCTGGTCGGCGCGCGCGAACGGCGGCGGGATGAGCCCGGCACCGGCCATCATCCCCAGGTCGACATCGCGCGTCGTCGCCATGCCCTCCTCGACGAGCAGGCACGCCTCGACGAACGCCTTGAGCACGAAGCGCTGCGTCAGCTCCTCGGCATCGAACTCCGTCTCGCCGTCGCTGCGCGGCTGGCCGTTCTCGTAGAAGCCCTTGCCGGCGGTCTTGGCGCCGAGCTCACCGGCCTCGACGAGCGCCTGCATGCCCTGGTGGACGTAGAACGAGTCGCCGTAGGACTCGTGCAGGTGCTCGGCGACGTGCAGGACGGTGTCGAGGCCCAGCAGGTCGGTGAGGAAGAACGGGCCCATGGGCGCGACCCGCGAGGCGGCGATCGCATCGTCGATCGCCTTGATCGACAGCCCGCGCTCCTCCTGCTGGCGCCAGATCTCCGAGATGGCGGAGTTCAGGATGCGGTTGACGACGAAGCCGGGCTCCTCGCCGCACGCGATCGGCAGCTTGCGGATCGACTGCGCGAACGTCGTCGCGACCTGCATCGTCTCGGCTGACGTGTCGGCGCTCTCGACGATCTCGACGAGGCGCATCATCGACGCGGGATAGAAGAAGTGAAAGCCGACGACCTTGTCCGGGCGGGTCGTCGCGTCGGCCATCTCGGAGATCGAGAGCGCCGACGTGTTCGAGGCGAGGATCGCGTGGCCCGGCGTGAGCGTGTCGAGCTCGGCCAGCACGGCCTGCTTGATCTCCATCCGCTCGGGCACGGCCTCGATGACGAAGTCGACGTCGCCGAAGCCGTCGTACGCGGTCGTCGGAGTGATGCGGCCGAGGATCTCCTCGGCCTGCGCATCGGCCTGCTCCTCGGTGATCTTCTCCTTGCGCACGAGGTTGCCGAGCTGGGCGCGGGTGACCTCCTCGGCCTTCTTGAGGCCGAGATCGACGAACTCCTGCTTGACGTCCTTGAGGATCACCGGCGTCCCGGCGGAGGCGATGACCTGAGCGATCTCGCCTCCCATCGTCCCTGCGCCGACGACGGCGGCCTTGAACACGAACACGCTTGTACGAACTCCTTCGTTGTTGGGTGCGCGGCCGGAGCCGCATGAGTCTATGAATGAAGCTCCCGCTCGGCGGCGAGCTCGATCGCGAAGCGCGCAAGCGTGCGCTCGAGCGACGCGCGCTGCCTGCGGCGCAGGTAGACGGCGTCGGCCAGCGCGCCCGCGATGCCCTCGCGCTTGACCCGGTAGCTGAGCTCGAGCGCGATCACGCAGTCGGCGCCGTGGCGCTCGAAGCGGACGGTCTGCGTGCCGCGCAGATCGCCGTCCTCGACCGCGACGGCCTGCGACGCGCCCGGCTCGTAGTCGGTGACGTTCTCCACGACGCGACCGCGGCCGCCGGCCGGCGAGCTCCACACGACGCGGCTACCGACCTGCGGCCAGTCGCCGTGCAGGAGATCGGGCCGCGCGAACCCGTCGACGAACGTCGGCCGGCGCTCGAGCGCGTACCACAGCGCCTCCGCCTCTGTGATGCTCGCGCCCGCGAGCGTGCGGCGCGCGGAGACCGTGGCCACGGCGCTCAGCCCAGCAGCTCGCGCCGGATCAGATCGACCGCGGTGGCGAGCTCGTCGAGCTTCGGCCGGAACTCGGTCGTCAGCCGGTCGCACTCCGCGGCGCCGGATTGGGTCAAGCGGTAGAAGCGCCGCGAGCGCCGCTCGGGATGCTCCCATTCGCCGGCCACGAAGTCGTCGCCCTCGAGCGCGCGCAGGAGCGGATACATCGTGTTCGGATTGACGGCGATGAGCCCGCCGGTCAGCTCCCCGACGCGCTCCATGAGCTGGTTGCCGTAGGACGGCCCGGCGCGCAGGAGGTGCAGGACGAGCAGCCGCAGCAGCCCCGCCTTGCGCAGCCCCGCGACGAGCGGATCGCCCGACCCCGGCCCGCCGACGGCGGC
>JBOGYT010000100.1:0-3545 GCA_050696955.1 Solirubrobacteraceae bacterium
GGCCCGGCGGCCGCGGCGGCGACCGCGTCGACCTCGCGCTGCGATGCCGCGCGAAAGACCTCGGCGAAGAGCTCCTCCTTGGACGGGAAGTGGCGGTAGACGCTGCCGGTCGCCACGCCGGCGCGGCGGCCCACCGCGGCGACCGACGCCTCGCGGTAACCGCCGCGCGCGATGAGCTCCTGCGCGGCGCGGACGAGGCGATCGCGCGCCTCCATCCGGCGCGCCTCGGTACGGGCAGTTGAGCGGTAGGCCACGGCAACAAGAAGTGAATCACCGTTCACCTCTTGGCGCAAGACGTCCGTGGCGCGCGCGAAGCGGTCGATAGCATCGCCCGTCCCGTAGACCCTGCAGACCCCCCAAAGGACCCCACTCCATGGCCCATGACGTGACCTTCATTCCCGGGGACGGCACCGGACCCGAGCTGGCGGAGGCGACGCGCCGCGTGCTCGAGGCCACCGGCGTCGACTTCAACTGGGACCGCCACGAGGCCGGCATCGACGAGTTCCAAGCGCACGGCAACCCGTTCCCCGAGACCACGCTCGAGTCGCTCAAGCGCACCGGCGTCGGCATCAAGGGCCCGACGACCACGCCGGTCGGATCGGGCTTTCGCTCCGTCAACGTGCTGCTGCGCCGCGAGCTCGACCTGTACGCCTGCATCCGCCCGTGCAAGGCCTACGAGGGCGTGCGCACCCGCTTCCCCGAGACCGACATCGTCATCGTGCGCGAGAACACGGAGGACCTCTACGCGGGGATCGAGTTCGAGCGCGGCACCGACGAGAACGCGGCCCTGCGCGAGAAGCTCGCCGAGCTCGGCGCCACCGTCCGCGACGACGCCGGCATCTCGATCAAGCCGATCAGCGTCTTCGGCTCGGAGCGCATCGTGCGCGCGGCGTTCGAGTACGCGCGCGACCACGATCGACGCAAGGTCACCGCGGCGCACAAGGCCAACATCATGAAGTTCTCCGACGGGTTGTTCCTGGAGGTCGCGCGCCGCGTCGCCGAGGACTACCCCGACATCGAGTTCGAGGACCGCATCATCGACAACCTCTGCAACCAGCTCGTCTCGCGCCCGGAGGAGTACGACGTCATCGTGTTGCCCAACCTCTACGGCGACATCGTCTCCGACCTCGGCGCGGGCATGATCGGCGGCCTGGGCTTCGCGGGCGGCGCGAACATCGGTACGCACGCCGCGGTGTTCGAGGCGACGCACGGCTCGGCGCCGAAGTACAAGGGCCTGAATCGGGTCAACCCCACCGCGCTCATGCTGTCGGGCGTCTACATGCTCGACCACCTCGGGGAGACGGCTGCGGCGAGCGCGATGGAGACCGCGATCGCGACCGTGATACGTCGGGGCGAGAAGGTGACATACGATCTGAAGCCGACGCGTGATGACCCAACCGCCGTCGGCACGAGCGAGTTCGCCGACGCAGTAATCGAGGAGATGAATGCATGATCGGCATCGCCCCTGTGAACGTGGCCGTCACCGGCGCCGCTGGCCAGATCGGCTACGCGCTGCTGTTCCGGATCGCCTCCGGCCAGCTGCTCGGCCCCGACACCCCGGTGGCGCTGAAGCTGCTCGAGATCCCGCCGGCGATCAAGGCCGCCGAGGGGACGACGCTCGAGCTCACCGACTGTGCCTTCCCGCTGCTGGCGTCGGTCGACATCTACGACGATCCCGCGCAGGCGTTTGACGGCGTGAACATCGCGCTGCTCGTCGGCGCGCGGCCACGCTCGAAGGGGATGGAGCGCGCCGACCTGCTCGAGGCCAACGGTGCCATCTTCAAGCCACAGGGCGAGGCGCTAAACGCGGGGGCGGCGGACGACGTGAAGGTGCTCGTCGTGGGCAACCCGGCGAACACGAACGCGCTCATCCTCGCGGCCAACGCTCCCGACATCCCGGCCGAGCGAATCACCGCAATGACGCGCCTGGATCAGAATCGCGCGGTTGCCCTGCTCGCTCAGAAGCTCGGCGTGGGCGTCGACGAGGTCTGCGATCTCGTCGTCTGGGGCAACCATTCGCCCTCTATGTTCCCGGACCTGTTCAACGCCACTGTGAATGGTGAGCGCGCCGCCGATCTCGTTGACATGGATTGGTATGAGAACGAGTACATCCCGCGCGTGGGCAAGCGCGGCGCAGAGGTGATCGAGGCGCGCGGCGCGTCCTCGGCGGCGTCGGCGGCCAACGCGGCGATCGACCACGTGCGCGACTGGGTCGCGGGCGCGGACGGACTGCGCTCGATGGCCGTCGCGTCGGACGGCTCCTACGGCGTCAGCGAGGGGATCATCTCGAGCTTCCCGGTGCGCGTCGGCGGCGGGGAGTACGAGATCGTCCAGGGACTCGAGGTCGGCGACTTCGCGCAGCGAAAGCTCGACGCCACCGTCTCAGAGCTCAGCGACGAGCGCGCCGCCGTCCAGCAGCTCGGATTGGTGTAAACGGCGGCAAAGAAACGGTTCGCCCCCGGTGGGGACAGGCCGTTTGTCACGTTGCTCGGGCCGGTCCCCACGCGGAGACCGGCCGTTCTCCTGAGTGGATCTGGCTAGGCGGCGTCCTTCGGATGCCAGCCCCGCCCGTCCTTCTTGACCAGGCCGTCATCGGCGAGGCCCGGAAGCACGCGGTACAGGTAGTTCTGCTTGATACCCATCCTGTCGGCCAGCTCGGGGATCGTGATCCCGGGGTTAGCCTGCACGAGCGCGAGCGCCTCGTTGCCGCGCGTGCCGCTGCCCTTGGGGCGACCGCGCCGTTTGCCGGTCGCGCTGCGGCGCCGTGGAGCCGCCTTCGTCGCACGCTTGGCCGCTGGGCGCGGAGCGGCCGACGCCCCGTTACCTGACACGCCATCGAGCGCCGCTGCGGCTGCCTCCAGCCGGTTGTACTCGTCGACCAACGGCTTGAGCTCCTTCAGCCGCGATCCAATCTCGCTGCGCTTCTCATCTAGAAAATCTGCCATCACAACCTTTCCCCGTGGGGCACTTCGTCCAATTACCACAACAACGGTATCAGTTGGTTGGCCCTGGTCGTTCGTTTGAGGGTGCCAGTGGCAGTACGTGGCCGGTTGTACGACTACGCCGTGCGCTCCAGAAGCTCCTTTAGGCGCCGCAGCGATGCGTTGGCCTCCTTCTCAGGAATGCCGCCGACGAACGCCTTGGACGCGGCCGCGCCGATCGGCCCGAGGGGCGTTCGGAATTCGTTGTGATAATCAAACTGACTCACGCCGTCGCGCGTGCTGAGCCGGTCCTCGATGACCGCGCGCGAGCGCGCGGGGCCCTTGCCCTCCCAGCGCGCGTAGTTCGGCGCGTCGAGGTACTTCAGCGTCCAGTGCACCTTGAAGCTGATACCGCGGATGCACAGCGTCTGATCCATGCGGTACCCGGGACGCACGGGTCCAGGATCGGCGTAGTCGATGCTCTGCACGATCGTCACCCACTCGAGGATGCGATCGGCATCCATGACGTAATCCCACACCTGCTGCTGCGGCGCGGCGATGTCGATGCTGGCGATGACGACGGACACGGGAGATGACCCTAGAGCTAGTGGGCCGTGAGGCAAC
>JBOGYT010000101.1:0-3045 GCA_050696955.1 Solirubrobacteraceae bacterium
CGCCCGAGATCTCGTCGATGTAGGCGAAGATCGCCTCGCCGAGGCGGTACAGCGTGGCCGGCTCGAGCTTCGCGCGCACGCCGGCCTCGACGAAGCGCCGCCACGCGATCTGGGCGCCGACGCGGTATGCCGCCAGCAGCGCGTTCAGCGTCCGGCCCTGGCGCATCTCCAGGCGTCCGAGCTCGATGTAGATGCGCCGATCGCGGTCGCTGACGCCGGCCGGATGCTCGATCGAGTCGACGAAGCGCCGCAGCGCGCGCTCGGTGCCGTAGCGCAGCGTGACGCCGAGGCGCCCCTCCAGCGGCTGGGAGTAGTCGGGCACCTCGGCGCCGATCGCGCGGATGGTCTCGGCGGCGAGGTCGGGCAGTACCGGGCGCAATACCGCTGCTACTTCGGGCGGGAAGCCTTCCATTTGCGCACAACCTACAGATTCGCCCCCTCACGGCCGCAGAAATCCGACAAGAAACCGGCGGTCGTCAGCAAATAGCCTCAAACGCATGCCCAATGTCCAGCGTTACGTGAACCTCGGCGCCGTCGTCGTGCCGTTCATTGCCTTCCTCCTCGCCGTCGTCTTGTTGTGGAACAAGGCGATCGGCGCGATCGACCTCGCGATCTTCTTCGTCATGTACTGCCTGACCGGACTGGGGATCACGGTCGGCTATCACCGGCTGCTCACCCACCGTGCCTTCCAGACGAGCAAGCCGGTGGAGTACGCCTTCGCGATCGCCGGCTCGATGGCGGTCGAGGGGCCGCCGATCGCCTGGGTCGCCGACCACCGCCTGCACCACGCCCACACCGACGTCGAGGGCGACCCGCACAGCCCGCACGTCGGCCACGGCTCGGGGTTGAAGGGCCTCTGGCACGCGCACACCGGCTGGCTCATGAAGACCCAGGGCGAGGCCGAGTTTCGCAAGTACGCGGGCGAGTTGTGCGAGGACAAGGGCATGCGCTGGATCAGCCGCCACTTCCTCGCGATCGTCGGGTTGGGCCTGCTCATTCCGTTCGTCGCCGGCTTCATCCTGCACGGCTTCTCGCTGACGGCCGCGCTGTGGACGCTCCTGTGGGCGGGCTTCGTGCGGGTCTTCTTCATCCATCACGTGACGTGGTCGATCAACTCGGTCTGCCACTTCTTCGGCAAGCGGCGCTTCGAGGTCGACGGCAAGGCGACGAACGTCGCGTGGCTGGCGATCCCGACCTTCGGCGAGTCGTGGCACCACAACCACCACGCCTTCCCGCGCTCCGCGCGTCAGGGGCTGGGGCGGTTCGAGGTGGATCCGTCGGCAATGTTCATCTGGACGCTCGAGAAGATCGGCGTCGCGAAGAACGTCGTGCGCATCACGCCCGAGCGCCAGCGCGAGAAGCTCGTCGGCACGCGACCGGCCGAGCCGGCCGAAAGCCGGGTCGCGGCCTAGCCGAACCTCGGTGCGACGGCCGGGCGCCCACAGCCCGGCCGCGAACCGTTGAGCGCTAATCCGTTGCGGGCTCGTGCGCGGCGAGCGCGCACTCGACGTGCCAGAACAGCCGGTACAGGCGCAGATGCTCCTGGTCGAACTCGACTGGCCGGTGGCAGTGGGCGCAAAGCCCCATTGTGCGGCGGCGCCGGCGGCGTGAGTTGCCGGTCGGGGGCGTGCCTGGCGCCCGCCGCTGATCCGTTTCCGTGGTGTTGAGCACCGCGGTTCCTCGCACGTAATCGCTCTCCTTTCCAGAACTTCGTGCGGAATCGCACTAACCATCCTGCCACGTCGCGTGCCGCGCGTCGAGGTTGCACGGGATTTCTTCAACCTCGGCGGTGTTTGGCATCGGATTTCTTCAGGCTTGCCTGGGAGAACCCCGCAAAGAGCGCCTACGGTTACGAGCGATGACCGATGACGCTGGGGACAACGGCGGCGGCGAGCAGCTCGAGCTGACGCTCGGTCCGCTCTACCTCGTCGTCGTCGACGACCGCGTCAGCGGCCCGCTCACCGGCCGCTCGGCGCGGAGCTACCGCTCGCCGGCGCAGACGCTCGAGTCCGCCCGCTGCCTCGCCGCGCTGCTGCTCGACCGCGGCGACGAGCTCGACGGCGACGGGCCCTGGCGCCGCCCGCTGCCCGGCGGCCAGCGCCACGTCGCGATCGTCAGGGCGCCCGCCTGACGGCGCGCTCGCCGATCACGACCGTCGCGCGAGCACCTGGTAGATCGACGTGAAGCCGGTCTGAAAGCCGCTGCGCGCCGCCCGCAGGTACAGCCGCCAGACGCGCAGGCGCTCGGGCCCGGCGAGCGCCAGGGCCCGCTCGGGGTCGGCGTCGAGGTTCGTCAGCCAGTGCGTCAGCGTCCGCTCGTAGTGGCGCTGGTAGCCCTCGACGTGCTCGGTCACAAAGCCCGCCGCCTCCAGCGCAAAGAGCACGCGGGACAGATGGAGCGGAGCGGCGTCGGGGAAGACGTAGCGCTCCGAGAAGCCGCCGGCCTCCGGCTCGCCGTGGCGCAGGCGGGCGATGCCGTGGTTCAGCAGCCGGCCGCCGCTGTCGAGCAGCGCGGCGAGATGCCGCGCGTAGGCGTCGATGTTGGCGTCGCCGACGTGCTCGACCATGCCGATGCTCGCGATCGCGTCGTAGCGCTCGCCGAGCAGCTCGCGGTAGTCGGCGACGCGGATCTCGACGCGGTCCGCGACGCCGGCGGCGGCGGCCCGCTCGCGGGCCAGCCGGACCTGTGGCTCGGACAGCGTGATGCCGACGACATCCACGCCGTGGCGCGTGGCGGCGTGGATCGGGAAGCTGCCCCAGCCGCAGCCGACGTCGAGCACGCGCTCGCCGGGCTTCAGGCCGAGCTTGCGGCAGACGGTCTCGAGCTTGCGTTCCTGCGCTGACTCGAGCGGCTCGGCGTCCGACGCCGGGTCCTCGAAGATCGCGCAGCTGTACGTCATCGACGCGTCGAGGAACAGCGCGAAGAAGTCGTTGGAGACGTCGTAGTGGTGGCGCACGGCGCGGGCGTCGCGCTCGATGCTGTGGCGCTTGCCGCGCGGGCGCAGCTCGACCGCCGGCCGCGCCGGCGGGCGCATGACGCCGGCCG
>JBOGYT010000102.1:0-7216 GCA_050696955.1 Solirubrobacteraceae bacterium
GACGCGTAGTGCCCGCGCGCCAACCGCGGCTGCCGGCGCGCCAACGCGGCCCGGCCCGGAGTGCCACCGGCGCGCTGCTACGTTGAGGCGCGGGTGGGTAGAGGGTGACCGATAGAGGAGGCTCATATGGCCCAGACAGAAGAAGAGACAGAGCGCTACAACGACAACATCTGCATGTTCCCCGGCTGTGACCGCCTGGCGGTCGAGTCCAAGGAGCGCGGCTTTGGCGATGGCTACAAGGCTCGCTATTGCGACCTCGAGGAGCACAACGCGGCGAGCATGTACCAGGCGCTGAAGAAGCAGGAAGCGGCCGAGTCGGGTGCCTAGTCATCGCTGACGCTCCGCGGTCATCGGGGCCCGCGCGCGGAACCGCTCGGCCGGCACACCGCCCCGGCGCGACAGCAGGACCCGGATGGTCTCGGGCAGCATGAGGAAGTTGTGCAGCGTTTCCGCTGCCGCGATCCGCTGTGGCCTCGGCAGCATGCTCGCATGCCAGATGCCTTGAAGCGGGGTGCCGCGGACGTCGAGTTCGACGAGCCGGCCGCGCTCGATCTCGTCGATGACCGTGTGCCTGATCGCGAGCGTGATCCCGCGCCCTGCCACGACCTGGGCCAGCGCGGCGGCGAAGTTCGGGTAGGCGTGGATGCGCTGCGGAACGATCGCCTGACGCGCCAGGAACCCACCCGTCTCGGTCGAGGCGTCGACCTCGAAGGGACCGAGCAGCCACGGCGTGCCGACGAGCGACGCCGGCGCGACGGCCCTGGACTCTGCCAGCGCATGGCCGGGCGCCGCGACGACGACCAGGGTGTAGCGCAGATACGGCTCGGACTCGATCACCGGCTCGACTGCCCCACCCACCCGCGGCCCGAGCGCGATGTCGACGGTGCGATCGCTGAGCAGCCCGACGAACTCCGCGCCACGAGCCATGCGCAGCGCCACGTCGATGCCTCCGTGGCGTCGCTTGAACGCGTCGAGCAATGGTTCGGCCGCGAACTCCGCGACCGCGGGCGTCACCGCGACGCGCAGCGTGCGCGTGTCGCCGGCCGCCTCGCGTACGACGCGCTTCGTGTGCTCCGCCAGCCCGAGGATCTCGCTCGCGCCGCTCGCCAGTCGCCGCCCGCCCGGCGTCAACCGCACGCCGTCGCCGGTGCGGACGTAGAGCTCGTCGCCCAGCTCGTCGCGCAGCGAGCGCACGGCTCCCGACACCGCCGCGTCGCTGACCTCGAGCGAGCGAGCCGCCGCCCTGACGGACCCCAGACGCGCCACGGTGAGGAACGATCTGAGCTGCGAAAGGGTCAATTAAGCATTCGCTTCATTCGGTTTGACAAACCCGATCGTAGCGTGCATAGATCGTCAAAGAGACAACTAGTTCTCGGTGGAGAGGAGCGTAGGACCTTGGCAATGCAGACCCCGGCGCCTGTGGAGTACTCGCGGGCGACAAGCGTTGACGACGCGATTTCACAGCTCGTCAGCCTGGATGGCAACGCGCGGATTCTCGCGGGCGGGCACAGCCTGATCCCGATGATGAAGCTGCGACTGGCCAACCCTGGCCACCTGATCGACATCAACCCGCTCGAGCCGGAGCTCAGCTACATCCGCCAGGAGGGCAACGAGATCAGGATCGGCGCCATGACGCGCCACAAGGACCTGCTCAGCTCCGATCTGCTCAAGCAGAAGTTCCCGAACATCTTCGAGGAGGCCGAGTGGGTGCTGGCGGACCCAGTCGTCCGCAACCGCGGCACGCTCGGCGGCTCGGTGTGCCAGGCCGATCCGGCGGAGGACCTGTCCGGCGTCGTCACGGCACTCCACGGGCAGGCCGTCCTCAAGGGCCCCGACGGCGAGCGCGTCGTCGGCATGCACGAGTTCCACGTCGGCCCCTACATGACGGCGGTGCAGCCCACCGAGATGCTCACCGAGGTGCGCTTCGACATCGGCTCGGGCCGGCACGGCAGCTCGCACGAGAAGGTCGAGCGGCGCGCCGGCGACTTCGCCATCGTGGCCGCCTCCGCGGCGCTCTGGCTCGACGGCGGCACCATCGCCGCGGCCGGTCTGGCGTGCAGCGCGGTCGGCCCGACGACGATTCAGGTGACCCGCGCCGAGGAGATGCTGGTCGGCAAGCAGCCGTCCGAGGACCTCTTCGCGCAGGCCGGAGAGATGGCCAAGGAGGACGTCGACCCGAGCTCCGACGGTCGCGGCGCTGCGGACTACAAGCGCCACGTGGCTGGCGCCCTGAGCCGGCGCGCACTGAACCGCGCCTGGGCGCGCGCACGCGGCGAGGTCCTGCCGCGGCACTCGCACTGGCACCCGCAAGCGTACGTGACCTAGACAGGGGATTCAGAACACGATGCAAGTATCAATGTCGATCAACGGGCAGGCGGTTTCCGGGGACGTCGAGCCGCGCATGCTGCTCGTGCACTTCATCCGCGAGGTGGCCGAGCTGCACGGCACCCATTGGGGCTGTGACACGTCCAACTGCGGAATCTGCGTCGTCCTCATGAACGGCGAGCCGGTCAAGTCGTGCACGACCCTGGCCGCCCAGGCCGAGGGTCACGAGATCACGACGGTCGAGGGCCTGGAGCAGAACGGGCAGCTCGATCCCATCCAGATGGGCTTCCACGAGTGCCACGGGCTGCAGTGCGGCTTCTGCACCCCGGGGATGATGGTGACGGGCAACTGGCTCATCAACAACCACCCGAACCCGACCGAGATGACCGAAGAGGACATCCGCATGGCCATCTCCGGCGGCCTGTGCCGTTGCACGGGCTACAAGAACATCGTCGCCGCGATTCGTTGGGCTGCCGCGTACCGCGCGGGACAGACTCCCGTCGGCGTCAACCAGATGTAGATGGGAGGCTGATTACACATGGCTGTTGAATCAGGACTCGGTCGTACTCCGGACTGGCTGGAGATGGCCACGGGGGCCGTCTCGGAGACCCCCATCGGCTTCGGGCGCATGAAGCGCAAGGAGGACGCGCGCTTCATCCGCGGCAAGGGCAACTACCTGGACGACGTGCGCCTGCCGGGCATGGTGCACGGCGCCCTGCTGCGCTCGCCGTACGCGCACGCTCGCATCAAGTCGATCGACACCTCGCGTGCCCTGGCCCATCCGAAGGTCGCCGCGGTCGTCATCGCGAAGGACCTCGAGACGCTCGGCCTCGCCTGGATGCCGACGATCTCCTACGACACGCAGGCGGTGCTCGCGGGCGACAAGGTTCGCTTCCACCTGCAGGAGGTCGCGTTCGTCGTGGCGCTCGACGCCTACTCGGCGCAGGACGCCCTGCAGCTCATCGACGTCGAGTACGAGGTGCTGCCGGCCGTCGTCAACGCTCGCAAGGCGCTCGATCCCGACGCCCCGCTGATCCGCGACGACAAGGTCGGCCAGACCGACAACCTCGCCAGCCCGAGCTGGGAGGCGGGCGACCGGCAGCTCACCGACCGGGCGTTCGCCGAGGCCGACACGACGGTCACGCGGGACATCATCTTCCCGCGCTCGCACCCGTCGCCGATGGAGACGTGCGGCATGGTCGCCGACATGAACCCGGAGACCGGCCAGCTGGACATCTACAACGGCAACCAGGCGCCGCACGCCCATCGTACGGTCTACGCCCAGGTCGCGGGCCTGCCCGAGCAGAACATCCGCATCCTGTGCAACGACATCGGCGGCGGGTTCGGCAACAAGGTGCCCGTCTACCCCGGCTACGTCTGCGCGATTGCCGCATCGATCGTCGCCGGCGCCCCGGTGAAGTGGATCGAGGACCGCTCCGAGAACCTGGTCACCACCGGGTTCGCGCGCGACTACATCATGCACGCCGAGATGTGCGCGAAGGGCGGCAGGATCAGCGGCCTGCGGGTCGACGTGATCGCCGACCACGGGGCGTTCGACTCGACCGCGCAGGCGACGAAGTTCCCGGCCGGCTTCTTCCACATCGTCACGGGCTCCTACGACTACCCGGCCGCGCACTGCCAGGTCAAGGCGGTCTACACGAACAAGTCGCCCGGCGGGGTGGCATATCGCTGTTCGTTCCGCATCACCGAGGCGATCTACTGCGTCGAGCGGATGGTCGACGCCCTCGCCATCGAGATGAACGTCGATCCGCTGGAATTGCGCGAGCGCAGCTTCATCCAGGCCAGCCAGTTCCCGTACGAGTCGCCCACCGGGTGGGTGTACGACTCGGGCGACTACGCCAAGACGATGGCGCTGGCCAAGGAGATCGCGGGCTACGACCAGCTGCGCGCCGAGCAGCAGGAGAAGCTCGCCAAGGGCGAGATCATGGGCATCGGCTGCGCCTTCTTCACGGAAGGCGTCGGTGCGGGCCCGCGCAAGCACATGGACATCCTCGGCCTCGCGATGAACGACGGCGCCGACCTGCGCGTGCACCCGTCCGGCAAGGCGATGATCAGCATCTCCGCCCAGACGCAGGGACAGGGCCACGAAACCACGTTCGCCCAGATCGTGGCCGAGGAGCTCGGCATCCCGCCCGAGGACGTCGAGGTCCGCCACGGCGACACCGACAAGTCGCCCTACGGCCTGGGCACGTACGGCAGCCGCTCCACGCCGGTGTCCGGAGCCGCGGTCGCGGTCGTGTCGCGCAAGGTGCGCGACAGGGCGCGTCTGATCGCGGGGACGATGCTCGAGGCGAACCCCGAGGATCTCGCGTGGGAGAAGGGTCGCTGGTACGTCAAGGGGGACCCCGAGAAGGGCGCGATGATCGAGGAGATCGCCGAGCGTGCGTACAGCGGCGAGGAGATGCCGGAGGGCATGGAGGGCGGCCTCGTCGACCAGGTGATCTACGACCCGCCCAACCTCACCTATCCGTACGGCGCCTACATCGCGGTGGTCGACGTCGACGCCGACACCGGCCACGTCACGGTGCGGCGCTTCATCGCGGTCGACGACTGCGGCGTGCGCATCAACCCGATGATCGTCGACGGGCAGATCCACGGCGGGCTCGCCGAGGGGGTCGGGATCGCGCTGATGGAGCTGATCTCGTTCGACGCGGAGGGCAACTGCCTGAACTCCTCGTTCATGGACTACCTCATTCCGACCGCGCTCGAGTGCCCCGACTTCGAGCTCGGCGAGACGGTCACGCCGTGCCCGCACCACCCGCTGGGCGCCAAGGGCGTCGGCGAGTCGCCCAACGTCGGCTCACCACCGGCGATCGTCAACGCGGTGATCGACGCGCTGTACGACTCGCACGGCGTCGAGCACCTCGACATGCCCTGCACCCCCGCGCGTGTGTGGGCGGCGATGCAGGGGAGGCCCGAGCCGCCGCAATGATGCCCCCGGCCCTCACCCGGCGGGCGCAGGAGCTCGCGGAGCGGGGCGAGCCGTTCGCCACCGCGACGGTCGTGCGCGTCCAGCGCCCGACGAGCGCGAAGCCCGGCAACACCGCGCTGGTGCTGCCGGACGGGACGATCGAGGGCTTCGTCGGCGGCGACTGCGCCGAGCAGAGCGTGCGCGAGTACGCGCTGCGCTCGCTCGAGAGCGGGGAGTCGATGCTGCTGCGCGTCGTCCCGTTCGGCGGGGAGGAGGAGCGCGGTGTCGTCACCGTGCAGAACCCGTGCCTGTCTGGGGGGATGATCGAGGTGTTCCTGGAGCCGGTGGTGCCCGCGCCGCGCGTACTGGTCGAGGGCGACATGCCGATCTCGGCCGCGCTGCTGCGGCTCGGCGGCGAGCTCGGGCTGGAGATGGTGGGCGGCTTGGAGGTGCGGGGCGACGAGCTGGCGGTGGTCGTCGCCGGGCACGGCCGCGACGAGCTGCCGGTGCTGAAGGCCGCGCTCGATGCCGGGGCGCCCTACGTCGGGCTGGTGGCGAGCCGCCGCCGCGGCGCCGGCGTACTGGGCGAGCTCAAGAGCGACGGCGTCGCGCAGGAACTGCTCGACCGCATCGACACGCCCGCCGGGTTCGACATCGGCGCCCGCACGCCGGAGGAGATCGCGCTCGCGATCCTCGCGCGCATCGTGCAGGTCCGGCGGACGCCGAGGCACCAGGTGACCGCGGTCGACCCCGTGTGCGGGATGACCGTCACCGTGACCCCCGGCACCCCCTCCGCCGAGCGCGACGGGGAGACGGTGTACTTCTGCTGCGACGGCTGCAAGGCAGCCTTCGCGCATGCCTGACTTCACCTGCGGGCTCGTCCTCGGCGCGGGCGGATCGAAGCGGCTGGGACGACCGAAGCAGACGCTCCCGTTCCGCGACGGCACGCTGCTCGGGCACGTCGTCGGCGTGGCGCGCGAGTGCGACTTCGACCAGCTGATCGTCGCGATCGGCGGGGCGGCGGACGAGGTGCGCGAGCAGGTCGACCTGTCCCGTGCCGAGGTGGTGGTCAACGACGCCTACGGCGAGGGCTGCTCGTCGTCGATCGCCGCGGCGCTCGGCGCGGTCGACCCGCGCTGCGACGTGCTCGTGCTGATGCTCGGCGACCAGCCGGGCGTGACCGCCGAGACGGTGCGGACGCTGCTGGCCGCTCGCGGTAACGCGGAGCTCGCGGTGTGCCTGTACGACGACGGGCACGGGCATCCGATCGCGCTCGCGCGCTCGCTGTTCGGCGCGCTGGCGGACCTCCACGGCGACAAGGGCGTGTGGAAGCTGGTCGACCGGCTCGGCGAGGACGTTCCGATCGCGGGCGAGATCCCGCGCGACGTCGATACCCCCGAGGACTACGCGGCGGTCCGATGAACGACGTCGAGGAGCTCGCCCAGCGCCTGGCCGCGGTCGACTACCTCGTCGACGAGGGGCTGGCGACGTCGATGTTCCTCGCGCTGCGGCTCCCGCAGCCGCTGCTGCTCGAGGGCGAGGCGGGCGTCGGGAAGACGGAGGCGGCGCGCTCGCTCGCGGCCGTGCTCGACACGCCGCTGATCCGGCTCCAGTGCTACGAGGGGATCGACGCCGCCGAGGCGCTCTACGAGTGGAACTACCCGCGCCAGCTGCTCAGCATCCGGCTGGCCGAGGCGTCCGGCACGAAGATCGGCGAGGCCGACCTGTTCAGTCCCGACTACCTGATCCGGCGGCCGCTGCTGCGGGCACTCGAGCATCCCGGCCCGCGGCCCGCCGTCCTGCTGATCGACGAGATCGACCGGGCCGACGACGATTTCGAGGCGTTCCTGCTCGAGCTGCTCGCCGACGCGGCGGTGACGGTGCCGGAGCTGGGGACGATCCGCGCGGCGGTCCCGCCCGCGGTCGTGCTGACGTCCAACCGTACGCGCCGATCTGCAC
>JBOGYT010000103.1:0-6808 GCA_050696955.1 Solirubrobacteraceae bacterium
ACCTTTGACCCGGCCACGCTGAGCGAGCGCGTGGCGGCGCTCGAGGAGCAGATGTCGGCCCCCGGCTTCTGGGACGACCAGGAGGGGGCGGCGAAGGTCAGCTCCGAGCATTCACGGGCGACCCGCAAGCTCGAGGAGTTCCGCGCGCTGCGGTCCGACGTCGACGACCTCGACAGCCTCGCCGAGCTGGCGCAGGAGGACGAGGAGATGGCGGCCGAGCTCGGCGAGCAGCTGCAGTCGATCGAGGAGCGCCTCGCGGCCCTCGAGGAGCAGCGCCTGTTCGCCGGCCGCTACGACGGCGGCGACGCGCTCGTGACGATCAACGCCGGCGCGGGCGGCACGGACGCGCAGGACTGGGCCGAGATGGTCCTGCGGATGGAGATGCGCTGGGCCGAGAAGCGCGGCTTCGGCGTCGAGCTGCTCGAGGCGAGCCCGGGGGAGGAGGCGGGCATCAAGTCGGCG
Source organism: Solirubrobacteraceae bacterium (assembly GCA_050696955.1). Lineage (GTDB taxonomy): Bacteria > Actinomycetota > Thermoleophilia > Solirubrobacterales > Solirubrobacteraceae > CADCVQ01. The sequence goes on from JBOGYT010000103.1 coordinate 463, forward strand.
ACCTTCCGCGCCAGCGGCGAGAACGCCTACGGCCTGTACGGCGCCGAGAAGGGCGTCCACCGGCTCGTGCGCCTGTCGCCGTTCGACTCGGCCAACCGCCGCCAGACGTCGTTCGCCGGCGTCGAGGTCGCGCCGGTCATCGAGGACTCGGGCGAGGTCGAGATCGACGCCGACGACCTGCAGGTCGACACGTACCGCGCCTCGGGCGCCGGCGGCCAGCACGTCAACAAGACCGACTCCGCGGTGCGCATCACCCACCGCCCGAGCGGGATCGTCGTCCAGTGCCAGAACGAGCGCTCCCAGACGCAGAACCGCGAGACGGCGATGAAGATGCTGCGCTCCAAGCTCGTCGAGCTCGAGGAGCGCAAGCGCCAGGAGGAGGTCGCGCGCGAGAAGGGCGAGGCGCAGGACGTGAACTTCGGCTCGCAGATCCGCTCCTACGTCCTGCACCCGTACACGATGGTCAAGGACCACCGCACCGACCACGAGATGGGCGACGCCAGCCGCGTGCTGGAGGGCGATCTGGACGGCTTCGTGCGGGCCTACCTGCTGAAGGCCGCCGCGCGGTAGTGCCGGAGCTGCCCGAGGCCGAGCGTGCGCGGCTGACGCTCGAGTCCGTGCTCGGACGGCGGATCGCCCACGTCGACGACGGCGACACGTACGTCTGCCGGCCGCACCCGCCGGGCGAGATCGCCGCCGCGCTCGTGGGGCACGAGTTCGTCAGCGCCCGGCGGCGCGGCAAGTTCCTGTGGATGCAGACCGCGGACGGGCCGACGCTCGGCCTGCATCTCGGGATGGCCGGCCACATCGCGCTCGATCCTCCCGTCGACAGACCGCGGTGGGACCGCTTCGCGGTCGAGTTCGAGGACGGCACGCGCTTCGCGCTGCGAGACAGGCGCCGGCTCGGACGCGCGGTCCTCAACCCCGACTACAGCCACGTCGGGCCGGACGCCGAGGTCGTCGACCGCCAGGCGTTCCGCCGCCTCATCGGCGCCGGCAGGGCGCCGGTGAAGGCGCGGCTGCTCGACCAGAAGGCGATCTCCGGCGTCGGCAACCTGCTCGCCGACCAGGCGCTGTGGCAGGCCCGCGTCGCGCCGCAGCGCGTGACGGGCTCGCTGAGCGTCGACGACCTCGACCGGCTGCGTCGCGAGGTGCGCTCGGCGGTCCGCTCGGCGAACCGCAAGGGCGGCGCGCACACCGGCGCCTTCGTGCAGGCGCGCGATCGCGAGGGCGCCTGCCCGCGCTGCGCCGCGCCGCTGCACCGCGCCACCGTGGGAGGCCGCACGACGTACTGGTGCCCCGCGTGCCAGGTGTAACGTGAGCGGCCGATGAGCGACGGGCCCGGCTACACGGTGGTCAACCTCAAGGAGGTCGAGGACATGGCGCCGACGTTCGGCTACGCGCCGAACCTCGAGTCGCGCTTCGCCCGCAAGGCGCTCGGGCTCGAGCAGTCCGGCGTGAGCTACTTCCGCATCGCGCCCGGCTTCCGGATGCCGTTCGGGCACACGCACGACACGCAGGAGGAGGTCTACGTCGTGGTCACGGGCAGCGTGCGCGCCAAGCTCGACGACGACGTCGTGGAGCTGCACGCCTGGGACGCGGTGCGGATCGCGCCCGGCGTGGCGCGCGGCCTCGAGGGCGGGCCCAACGGCGCGGAGGTCGTCGCCTACGGCGCGCCGAACACCGACAACCGGGACACCGAGATGCTGCCCGGCTGGTGGAGCGACTAGCACGGGCCCCGCAGCGCCGCGAGCCGCGCCACGAGCTCATCCAGCGAGCCCGCGATGAACCCGCCCGATAGCGCGATGAACGCCTCGACCTGCAGGTTGACCGCCATGCCCGGCTCGCCGCTGTCGCGCACGTCGGTGCGCAGCCCGAGGCACGGCCGCCCCAGCGCCGCCGCGTAGCCGACCTCCGCCGCCGTCCCGGAGTCGACCTCCTGGCCGTCGAGCTGCGCGATGAGCAGCTGCGCGGCCTCGATCGCCTCCGCGTTGCGGGCGCCGACCTCGAGCCCGAGCTCACGCTCGCGTCCCGTCGCGCGGGCGGCGGCGAAGGCGGCCGGCTCGGTCAGCGTCCACGGGTCGACCGGCTCGACGTGCTCGCTCAGCGCGGGTAGGTAGCGCTCGACGTAGTAGGCGCGGCCCGCCTCCGAGAACCCCAGCGGGCTGGCGATGTAGCAGCGCGGCCGCGCCCCGCCGGCGAAGAGCGCGCCGAGCTCGGTCTGCATCGCGCCATCCTCGCACGGTGATCCGCGGCGGCACGCCGAGACGAAGTCGCGGATAGGTTCCGCGGACCCTCCCCTCACGATGCTCTCCCTCTACCGTCGAACAGGCGCCGACCTGCCCTTCGCCGACCCCCGCGGCTATCACGGGGTCGCGATGGAGGGCTACTTCTGGCGCATCACCCACGTCGCGTCCGGCACGGTCATCGTCGTGCTGGCCGGCGTCAACCGCGACCGCCGGGGCGCCACCTGGGGCACCGTCGGGGTGGCGGCCCATCCCGGCGGCTTCGCGCGCTCGGTCGCGGTGGCAGAGGCGAGCGGTGCCCGCCGCGGGATCGGCGTGTGGGCCGGGGAGGGCGAGGTCACGAGCCTGCGGGCGGGCGCCGATCGCCTGCTCGTCGACCTCGGCGACGACGCCCGCCTGGACGTGCGCTTCCGCGAGATGGTGCCGTGGCCGCGCGGCGCGTTCGGCGCCATCGGGCCCGCGCAGTCGATCCCGGCGCTCAGCCAGTACTGGCATCCCCACGTCCTCGGCGGCCGCGTGAGCGGCAGCGCGCACGTTCAGGGCAGGACGATCGCGCTCGACGGCGCGACGGTCTACGCGGAGAAGAACTGGGGCCGCGGCGGCTTTCCGCCCGCGTGGTGGTGGGGCCAGGCGCACGGCTTCGAGCGCGACGACGTCTGCGTCGCGTTCGCCGGCGGGCGCGCCGGGCTCGGCCGCGCGCAGGTCCTGGCCACATCGCTCGTGGCGCGCATCGGCGACGACGTCGTGCGCGCGGTGCGCCCGTTTCATCCGATGCGGATCGACGTCGGCGCGGGCGGCTGGTGCTTGCGCGCCCGCACCGCACGCCACACGATCGAGCTCGTGGGGCACGCGAACGGCACGCCGCCGCACGAGTTGCCCGTCCCGATCGCCCGCGAGCGGCGCAACCTCGAGGGAGCGGCCGCCCAGTACCTCGCCAGCGACGTGCGCCTCGTGGTCCGCCGCGGGCGGCGCATGCTCTTCAGCGGCACCAGCGTGCTGGCCGGGCTCGAGCACGGCACCATCTACTAGTGGGCCTCGCGCTCCGCTCGCGCGGCCGCGACCGTCAGCGGCTCCGCGCCGATCAACCGCTCGAACGGCCCCATGACGAGCCACAGCGAGCGCAGCCGCAGCGACGCCACGCGGTCGGTCGGCTGCACCCGCGCCTCGCTGACGAGCGCGTTGCGCCCGCCCGCGCCCTCCTCGACCCAGTGCGCCATGAGCACCCGCACGGTGCGCGGCGCCTGCCAGCCGCGGAAGTCCTCGGGGCCGTCCAGCCGCGCGTAGTCGCGCGCGAGCGTCCAGATGCGCCCGCACAACCCGGAGATCGACCAGTGCTCGCCTTCGGCCAGCACCGTGAACGGGTCGGCGGCGAACAGGCCGCCGAAGGTCTGCTCCGCGGGCACGCCGGGGATCCGCCAGCGGATGATCCGCCCGAGCGTGCCGGTGTCGCTGAGGCGAACGCCCTGGGCGGCCGTCCAGAGCGCGTCCGCGCCCGCGCTCGCATCGCGCCGGTGACGGGTGCGGACCTGCGGGCGGGGCAGCCACGCGTCGAGGTCGGGGAGGGTCACGCCGACAGGATTACGTGAGGTGACGACCATCGTCGCGCGACTGGACCGTAGGTTCGTCCGAGGGGCCTTTGACGGATGTAGGGGCGGTTCCATGAGTGACGCAGGAAAGATGTCAGCATGTCGCTGAGTCACCACACGGGATCGGGGCACGATGCGGGCTACCTGCCTTTCCATCCGGAATGTGCGTAGCGGCGGTCGCCGTCGGCGGCGCCTCCGTCGTCGTATTGCCGGTGGCGGGTGTAGCCACTGCGCAACCGCACCCGGGAGAAGACGATTCGGATTCCGGCGAGGGTATCGGCGTCGATTCCACCCTGCCCATCGAAGACGACGATCCGTCGGACGACGTTTCCCGCGTGCCACCGGCGGTCCCACCCCCACCGGCGGCTGTACCGCCACCGGCGGCTGCACCGCCGTCGGCGGTTGCGCCACCCGCCCTCCCCGCGCCCGCCGCGCCGCCGCCACCCGCTACACCGCCGCCAACCCCGATTCCCGACCACGCCGCCCCGGCACCCGCCCCCGCGGTGTCCCCCGCCCCCGCGGTGTCCCTCGCCCCAACGTCGCCCGACGCTCATGCGTTGGGCGCGTCAGCGCCCGACGATGTGAAGGTCAAGCCGGCGCGCACGGTCGCGGGGCCGTTACAGGATGGTGTGGCTGGGGGCGCGGGCGCCGGTGCGTCACCAGCGACTGAGACGCCAAGGCCGACCCTTCCCGTAGAGCCGCCGGCCAAGACTCAGCTGACCACGCCGACCTCTCCAGTGCAAGCGGGCGATAAGCGCCATGTGGTGGACCGTGGGGAGTCATTGTGGTCGATCGCGCGCGATCTACTCGCATCCGCGGCCAGCAATGCCCGAATCGCGAGCGTCGTCAATCAGCTGTGGCACCTCAACCGCGGCTCGATCGGCAGCGGCGATCCAAATCTCATCCGCGCACGGCCAGGTGCTGCTGCTGCCGGTCGGACTCGCCTGACGCGCGCCGCGCCCCTCGCGCCGTTCCATTCAGGAGATGCTTAGCCAGGGTCACTACTGTCGCCGCGTGACCGAAAGGCGCTTCACGCCGCGGCCGCTGCGACGCAGGGATGTCTACCCGCATGCGGTCGTCGACGGACTCCCGGCGAAGTCGGGTCCGGCAGCGGCGGTGTCCCAGCGCGTGGAGCGCTTGCTCACGAGCAAGGGCGAGCGCGAGGAGGCGCAGCTCGAGGGTCAGCTCCTGGAAGCGGGAAGTCTCACGCGGCCGAACACCGTGGCGGTCATCTCGCCCAAGGGCGGCGTGGGAAAGACGTCGTGCACGTACCTCGTCGGGACGCTGCTGGCCGCGCGCAAGCGCCTGCGCGTGCTCGCCATGGACGCGAACCCGGACTTCGGGACGCTCGCCTCGCTCGCGCCCGAGGCCGCGCGGTCACCAAGAAGCGCCGCCGATCTGTACCAGCAGCTCGAGTCCGTGCCGACGAGCGCGGCGGTGCGCCCCTACGTGACGGTGCTGCCGAGCGGCCTGCACATCCTCGCGGCGCCCGAGCGCCCGGACGTCATGGCGGCGATGAGCCCGCGGCGCTACGGGGTGCTGCTCGTCTTCCTCGCCCAGTTCTACGACCTCATCCTGCTCGATATGGGCACCGGCATCGTCGATCCGCTCGCCCAGCTCGGGATCAGCCGCGCCGACCACGTCCTCGTCGTCACCGATCAGGAGTACGCCACGGTCGAGCGCGTGCTGGGAGCGCTGCGCCATCTCGACGCGCCGGACGGCGACGAGCCGGCGGCGCCGCTCGAGCGCCTGACCGTCATCCTGAACAAGATTCCGGCCAACGGTGAGCGGGCGACGGTACGCGAGGCGTTTCGCAAGGCGGGTGTGCGCCGCCAGGTCGCCGTCCCGTACGACGGTCAGCTCGCGACGATGCTCGACTCGAGCTCCTACTCGCTGGAGGCCCTGCGCCGCCCGACGCGCATCGCGATCCGGGAGCTGGGGCTCGTCGTCGCGCAGAGGCTGGTGTGATGGTGCGCGCCTGGAGGGAGCGCCCGCGTGTGGCCGTGGCGGCGCTGCTCGTGCTGGCGCTCGTCGTTGGCGTGGCAGGCGCGGCCGGCAGCATGCTTGCCGGTGGGGTCGACGACGAGGTCCTGACGGCCGAGAAGCGCCGGTCGGCCCACGCGCAGTTCTCGTCGCGCGAGCTCTCCCGCCAGCTCGTGAGCATGCGCGGCGAGCTGTCCGCGGCTCGGCAGGAGGCAGCGACCCAGCACACCGCGCAGGAGAAGGCGAACCGCAAGCTCAAGCGCGCGCGGCGCAGGACGGCCCAGGACGGGCGCAAGATCCGCCGCCTGCAGCGCCTGCTGCGCCGCGCACGCCAGGCGAGCCGTTGAACGACGCCGTCGACGCGGTCCGCGCCGCGCTCGCCGAGGACGTCGGCGCCGGCGACGTCACGGCACAGGCCACCGTGCCCGACGCCGCGCGCGCCGTCGCGACGATCACGCAGAAGGCGCCCGGCGTCGTGTACGGGCTCGACGCCGCGGAGGCGGCGTTCGCTGCGCTTGACCCCGACGTGGC
>JBOGYT010000104.1:0-4633 GCA_050696955.1 Solirubrobacteraceae bacterium
CCGCACGGCGGCACCACCTACGACCCGTCCGCGCCGAAGCCCGACCGGCGGCCCGTCGCCACACGGCTGATGCTGTCGCCGCACAGCGTCGCGGCGGGGGCGGAGCTGCCGAGCATCAGCTTCCGCGTCCGCCAGCGCGGCACGGCGCGCGTCAGGGCGAGGATCTCCGTCCTGCGCCTGCCGCGCAACGCGAAGCTCGTCGGCATCGCGGTCGGCCTGGTGCGGACCGGCCGCACCGTGAGGGTGCGCTGGCCCGCCGGGGTCGCGCTGGCCAAGGGGCGCTACCTCGTGCGCCTGCACGTCACCGACCCGCGCGGGCGCACGCTGCGGCGCACCGCCAGACGGCCCGGCCGGACGCGGATCATCGTCCACGCCCCGCCACAGCCGCCCGCCGTCGTCCCCGCCAGGGCCGGCGTCTTTCCGGTCGCGGGCCGGTATGACCTGGGCGGTCCCGGGTCGCGCTTCGGCGCCGCGCGCGAGGGCCACGTGCACCAGGGGCAGGACATAGCGGCCGCGAGCGGAACGCCGGTCGTGGCGCCCCTTGCCGGCCGGGTCAGCCGGACGAGCTACCAGGCCGAGGGGGCGGGCGAGTACATCGTGCTGGACGCGGTCGACGGCCGCGACTACTTCTTCGCGCACTGCATCCGGCGCTCCACTGCGGTCCAGGAGGGAGGCCTCGTCCTGCCCGGCGGGCGGCTGTGCGCCGTCGGCAACACGGGCGCCACGAGCGGACCGCACCTGCACTTCGAGATCTGGAACATCGGCTGGCGCGTCCCCGGCGGCTATCCGATCGACCCGCTGCCCGACCTGCTGGCGTGGGCGCGGTGATTGAACACATCGCGGTCACCGCTCGTTAACCGACGCCGTCGCCGCCGCGGCTTTCCTTGGGCGCCATGCGCTCACTCACGCTCCGCGCGCGCCCGCTGCTGGCCGGCGCGCTCATCCTGCTTGTTGGCGGTCTTGCGACCGTGCCCTCGTTCGCCGGCGACTCCCGTGGCAGCCGTCATCGCGCGAGCGCCGAGCCGCTCGTCATCGGCCATCGCGGCGCCTCGGGCTACCGTCCCGAGCACACGCTCGCAAGCTACGAGCTCGCGGCGCGGATGGGCGCCGACTACGTCGAGCCGGATCTCGTCATCACCAAGGACGGCGTGCTCGTCGCGCGCCACGAGCCCGAGATCGGCGGGACGACCGATGTCGCGTCGCATCCCGAGTTCGCTTCGCGCAAGACGACGAAGACGCTCGACGGCGTCGCCGTGACCGGCTGGTTCACCGAGGACTTCACGCTGGCCGAGCTGAAGACGCTGCGCGCGAAGGAGCGCATCCCGCAGGTGCGCCAGCGCAACACGCTGTACGACGGACGCTACGAGGTGCCGACGTTCGAGCAGGTCATCTCGCTCGTGAAGCGCCTGAGCCGCGAGCTCGGTCGCAAGATCGGCATCTACCCCGAGACGAAGCACCCGACGTACTTCCGCGAGCTGGGACTGCCGCTCGAGCCGCCGCTCGTTGAGGCGCTGCGTCGCAACGGGCTCGCCGGCCCCAACGCGAAGGTCTTCGTGCAGTCCTTCGAGATCTCGAACCTCAAGGCGCTCGACGCGGAGATCGACGCGCCGCTCGTGCAACTGCTCGGCGGGCGCACGGCGCGGCCGTTCGACGTGGCGAAGGCGGGCGGCACGCTGACGTACGGCGACATGGCCGCGCCGGCGGGGTTGGCTGACGTGGCGGCCTACGCCGACGGGATCGGGCCGTCGAAGGACTACATCGTCCCGCGCTCCGGCACGGGCGCGTCACTGGCCCCGACGACGTTCGTCGCGGATGCCCACGAGGCGGGGCTGAAGGTCCACCCGTACACGTTTCGCAACGAGAACCAGTTCCTGCCGCTGGAGCTGCGGGTGGGCAGCGACCCGAACGCGTACGGCAACGCGTTCGGTGAGTACGAGCGGTTCTACGAGCTCGGCGTCGACGGTCTGTTCTCCGACAACCCCGACAGCGCGGTCGCGGCGCGCGACGAAGGCTGAGGGGGTGCCGGAGGCGGCCGTGTGGCCGGCGAAGGCGGGGCCCCCACGTTGTCTGTCAGCTGCCGGCGCTCGTGGTCAACCCCCGCGATCCACGAGCGCCGGCTCGAGACGGACGCCGTCGGCCTGCAGGGCGCTTTGCAGCCCGCGGACCGCGTCCGGGTCCGAGGCGATCCCCACGATCGCCCCGCCGGACCCGGTGTACGTCGCGCTGAGCCCGAGCGCGCGCGCGTGTTCGATCATCGCGGTGTGCCGCGGATCAAGGTCGTAGGTGCTCGCCCGCACGTCGTAGCCCGCGTCGAGCGCATCCGCGAACGCGGCGTGATCGCCGGCGAGCAATGCTCCGCGCGCCTCGTGCGCGAGCCGCGTTAGCGTCCTCATCGCGCCGACGATGCCTGGATCGCCCCGCTCGAAGCGGGCGCGCACGCCCGTGTGCACCGCCCCCGACGCCGTCCCCGCGCTCGGTCGCCACGCGATGAACAGCGGCGGGAGGAGCGCGGGGTCGAGCCGCTCGTACCGGCGCTCGGGGAAGTCCATGAAGACGAGCCCGCGGTAGCTCTGCACGACGCGATCCTGAAGCCCCGCCGCGATCCCGAGTCCTTCGGTTTCCACCGCGAGCGCGAGCGCCGGCAGGTACTCCGGCGCGAGCTCGGTGTCGGCCAGCGACGCGAGCGCGCGCAGCGTCGCGATGACGATCGCGCTCGATCCGCCGAGGCCGACCTGGCGCGGGATCGTCGAGCGGTAGCGGATCCGCACGGACGCGTCGAACCTGGTGCCGGCGGTTGAGCAGTGCCGCGCGAAGCGCTCGACCGTCGCCTCGACGAGCGGCAGCCCGCCCTCCGGCCACTGGCCGTCCCCGTCGGGAGCGATGTCCGGCGCGGGTGCCGGCTGCGCCCGCACCTCCGCGCAGAAGTTCTCGACCGTGACGCTCAGGGTCGCGCCGCCGAAGCCGTCGGAGGGATGTCCGACGAGCCCTGCGCGCGCGGGGACCCTAGCCCTCATCGAGCAGCGCCCGCGCCACGGCCCGCAGCCGCTCACCGTGGTCGGGATCGGTCAGCGCGAAGGCGAGGAACGCGGCGGCATGGCTCTCGGGTGTGCCGACGTCGTAGCGCTGCGTGTCGCCGAGACGCACGGCGACGACCGTCTCGCCCTCATCGACGAGCCGCGCGATCGCATCGGTCAGCTCGAGCTCGCCGTTGGGCGCACGCGGCGTCGCCCGCAGCGCCGCGAAGATCGCCGGCGTCATGACGTAGCGGGCGGCGATCGCGAGCGTGCTCGGCGCCGCGTCGGGCTCGGGCTTCTCGACGACCCCGTCGACGCGGACGACGCGCCCCGTGTCCCGTGTGGCGACGATGCCGTAGCGCGACGTCTCGGCGCGCGGCACGTCGCGCACCGCGATCGCGCAGGCGGCGTCGTGCTGCTCGAGCGCGTCGGCGAGCCGCTGCACGATCGGCGTCGTGTCGTGTGGCCCGCGCAGGATCGCGTCACCGAGGGCGACCGCGAACGGCGCTTCGCCGCCCAGCCCCTCCGCGCACAGGACGGCGTCGCCGAGGCCGAGCGGCTCGCGCTGGCGGGTGTAGGCGAAGCTCAGGCCGAGCTCCTCCTCGAACGCGAGGCGGCGCAGAAGCGCCTGGTCGCCGCGGCGCTCGAGCGCCGCCCTGAGGACGGGATCGCGGTCGAAGTGATCCTCGATCGCCCCCTTCCCCCGACCCGTCACGAAGACGACGCGCTCGATGCCGGCCGCCGCCAACTCCTCGACGACGTGCTGCACAACCGGCTTGCCACCGACGGGCAGCATCTCCTTCGGCTGCGACTTGGTAGCGGGCAGCAGCCGCGTGCCGAGCCCGGCGACGGGGACCACAGCGGTCGTGACGAGCGGCACGGGCACCAAAGCTACCGGCGATATCCTCCCCCACCGCGGCGAGATAGCTCAGTTGGTAGAGCACACGACTGAAAATCGTGGTGTCCCCGGTTCGAGTCCGGGTCTCGCCATCACCGAATCTGCAGGATTTTCGCGGGTTTGGCTTCCTATCCGAGCTGAGCGGTGCGAACGGAATGGCGAACACGGCCCCGTGATGGCGCTGCCGACGAACGCCCGTCGCGACTCGACAGCTTGATCCCCGTGACAAGACGGCTCAGGCATCCCAGGTGTTGGTCGCCTGGCACTCCAACGTCTTGGCTTGGCGGGGTATCACTCTTGGGCCTAGCGCCTCCCGCTTCGCTCAAACCGCACCCTCTCCCGAGTGCAGCGCCTCGCGTAGTGTCGTCAGTCGCCGTGGGATTCACAGATCGAATCACGCTGTCGAACTTTGCGCTCGGTATCGGAAGAGAGAAGGCGTGAAGGTCGAGCGAGAGGTGCAGGATCGCCTGCACGCCGACGTCTGTGCCGACGACCCGACGGCGTGGTCGCGGGCATTCACGACGCTTCTGGATCCGCTCGTGGACTGGCTGGGGTACCGGTGGCCCGACCTTCGCGACTCCGAACGCCTCCACGATTTCGCGGTGGACAGCATCATCAGCTATCTGCGGGCGCCTGACCGCTACGACCCGGCGCAGTCGTCGCTGCTGTCGTACCTGCGAATGGACGCCCACGGGGACTTGCTGAACGAGCGGGACCGCCT
>JBOGYT010000105.1:0-4624 GCA_050696955.1 Solirubrobacteraceae bacterium
GGCGTGCTGTTCGAGGAGACACGCGCCACCTGGCGCGCCTTCGAGGAGCACTTCGGCGTCCGGATCGACGTCGAGGCGGCGATCGGGGCGACGCCCTGGACCGGGCCCGAGCACTGCTGCGGGGCGCTGAAGGTCGCGGCGCTCGAGCGCGCGCTCGCCGGCGCCGACGCCTGGATCACCGGCCTGCGCCGCGAGCACGGCCCGACGCGCGCCGAGACGGCGCTCGTCGAGGTCGACGAGCGCCGGGGCGCGATCGCGAAGTACAGCCCGCTCGCGTTCTGGACCGAACGCGATCTGTGGGCGCGCATCCACGAGCGCGGCCTGCCCTACCACCCGCTGCACGACCAGGGCTACGAGTCGATCGGCTGCGCGCCGTGCACCCAGCCGGGCAGCGGTCGCGAAGGGCGCTGGGCCGGCAGCGAGAAGACCGAGTGCGGGCTGCACGTCTGATGGACCCGATGATCATCGCGTTCGGTCTCGGCGTCGGGATCCTCATCGGCCTCACCGGCATCGGCGGCGGCTCGCTCATGACGCCGCTGCTCGTGCTCTTCGCCGGGATCCCGCCGGTCGTGGCGATCGGCACCGACCTTGCCTACGGCGCCGTCACGAAGACCGTCGGCGGCTGGCGCCACTGGCGCAAGGGCACCGTCGACCTCGGCGTGTCGAAGTGGCTGGCGGTCGGCAGCGTGCCCGGCGCGCTCGTCGGTGTCTGGCTGCTCGACCGGCTGCACACCGCGTACGGCAAGAGCTTCGAGCCGATGCTGCTCGGCGGCATCGCGGTGGCGCTGCTGATCGTCGCGCTGACGATCCTCGGGCGCGCCCTGTTCATGCCCAAGCTCGTCGCCCGCGAGCGCCATACCGTGCCGCAGACGACGCGCACGAAGGTCACCGCGGCCGGCATCGGCGCCGTGCTCGGCCTGATCCTCGGCGTCACGTCGGTCGGCAGCGGCGCGCTCATCGGCCTCGCGCTCATCCTCGTCTTCCAGCTCACGCCCCACCGCGTCGTCGGCACCGACGTCTTCCACGCCGCCATCCTGCTGTGGGCGGCGGGGATCGCGCACTTCGTCAGCGGCAACGTCGACTTCCTGCTGATGGGCACGATCCTGCTCGGCTCGCTGCCGGGCGTCCTGATCGGGACGAACCTCATCGGCTACGTCTCACCGACCGTCCTGCGGCCGACGCTCGGCTGCGTCTTGCTCGCCTCCGCGCTCGGCGTGCTGACGAAGGCCGGCGTCGACGTGCCGGCCGCGGTCATCCTCGGCGTGCCGGTCACGGCAGGCGCGTGCGCGTACCTGCTGCACCGCACGCGCCGCGCGCTGCCCGGCGAGGTCGAGGTGGTGCCCGCATGACCCGCCTGACCCACCTCCAGGCGCTCGAGTCCGAGGCGATCCACGTCATGCGCGAGGTCGCCGCGGAGCTGTCGCGGCCGGTGCTGCTGTTCAGCGGCGGCAAGGACTCGATCGTGCTGCTGCGGATCGCCGAGAAGGCGTTCCGGCCGGGGAGGTTCCCGTTCCCGCTCATGCACGTCGACACGGGGCACAACTTCCCCGAGGTCATCGAGTTTCGCGACCGCCGCGTGGCCGAGATCGGCGAGCAGCTCGTCGTGGCGTCGGTCCAGGCGTCGATCGACGCCGGTCGCGTCAAGGAGGAGACCGGGCCGCGCGCGTCGCGCAACCGGCTGCAGACGACGACGCTGCTCGACGCGATCGAGGAGCACGGCTTCGACGCCGCGTTCGGCGGCTCGCGACGCGACGAGGAGCGCGCGCGGGCCAAGGAGCGCATCTTCTCCTTCCGCGACGACTTCGGCGGCTGGGACCCGAAGAACCAGCGCCCCGAGCTGTGGAACGTCTACAACGGGCGCATCCACCGCGGCGAGAGCGTGCGCGTGTTCCCGCTGAGCAACTGGACCGAGCTCGACGTCTGGGAGTACATCGCGGTCGAGGAGCTCGAGGTGCCGTCGATCTACTTCGCCCACGAGCGCGAGGTCTTCGCCCGCGACGGGATGCTCTACGCGGTGTCAGACCACGTCGAGCTCATCGACGGCGAGCGGCCGTTCAACGCGTGGGTGCGCTACCGCACCGTCGGTGACATGAGCTGCACCGGCGCCGTCGAGTCGACCGCCACCGACCTGCCCAGCGTCGTCGCCGAGATCGCCGCCACCCGCGTCACCGAGCGCGGCGAGACCCGCGCCGACGACCGCGTCAGCGAGGCGGCGATGGAAGACCGCAAGGTCGCCGGGTACTTCTAGCCCGTGTCGCTCGCCTCAGCCGACCTGCTGCGCATGGCGACCGCCGGCTCCGTCGACGACGGCAAGTCGACGCTCATCGGGCGGCTGCTGTTCGACTCCAAGGCGGTGCTCAGCGACCAGCTCGAGCACGTCGAGGAGGCGTCGCGACGCCGCGGCGCCGGCATGGTCGACCTGTCGCTGCTCGTCGACGGGCTGCGCGCCGAGCGCGAGCAGGGGATCACGATCGACGTCGCCTACCGCTACTTCGCGACCGCCAAGCGCACGTTCATCATCGCCGACACCCCGGGCCACGTGCAGTACACGCGCAACATGGTCACCGGGGCGTCGACCGCCGACCTCGCGGTGATCCTCGTCGACGCGCGCAAGGGCGTGCTCGAGCAGTCAAAGCGCCACGCGTACATCTCGACGCTGCTCGGCATCCCCCACCTCGTCGTCGCCGTGAACAAGATGGACCTCGTCGACTACGACGAGGAGACCTTCGACACGATCGTGCGGGAGTTCAGCGACTTCGCCCGCGGGCTGACCGCGAAGGACATCGCGTTCATCCCCGTGAGCGCGAAGTACGGCGACAACGTCGTCGACGCCTCAGAGAACATGCCCTGGTACGGCGGCGTGCCGCTGCTCGAGCAGCTCGAGTCCGTCCAGGTCGCCGACGACCGCAACCTCTCAGACGCGCGCTTCCCGATCCAGTGGGTCATCCGCGACCACGACAGCGACTACCGCGGCTACGCCGGCCAGGTCGCGAGCGGCATCCTGCGGCCCGGCGACGAGGTGCTCGTCCTGCCGTCGCGCGCGCTGACGCAGATCGCCCGCATCGACACGCTCGACGGTCCCGTCGACGAGGCGGTCGCCCCGATGTCGGTGACGCTCGTGCTCGCCGACGACGTCGACGTCTCGCGCGGCGACATCATCTGCCATCCCGACGACGCGCCCGAGCTGTCGCGCGAGATCGAGGCGACCGTGTGCTGGATGACCGACGAGCCGCTGCGATCCGGCGCCCGCTACGCGATCAAGCACGCCACGCACGCCGCGCGGGCGGTCGTGCAGGAGGTCGTCGACCACGTCGACGTGCACACGCTCCGACCCGACCCCCACGCCGACGAGCTGCAGCTCAACGACATCGGCCGCGTGCGCCTGCGCACCTCCAAACCGCTCGCGTTCGACCCCTACGCATCCAACCGCGCCACCGGCTCGTTCATCCTCATCGACGAGGCATCGAACGACACGGTCGGGGCGGGGATGATCTGCTGAGCGCGAGCGCCTCCGCGATCCGCGCGACGAGCGCGTGCGGGTGCTCGGTGAGCTCCGTCCAGGTGGTTCTGAGGACGAGGTAGCCGGCGCGGGTGAGGATCGCGTCGCGCCGCCGGTCGCGCTCGAATGCCGCGCGGGTGGCGTGGAACCTGTGGCTGTCGAACTCGAGGACGACGCGCTCGATGCGCCAGACGGCGTCGACTTCGAGGCCTTCGACTGTGTGGTTGAAGGCGGGGCGAGGGAGCTTGGCGGCGCTGAGCAGCGCGACGAGGATCCGCTCGGCTTTCGATCGGGTGAAGGCGGGCTCGGCGACAAGCGCGCGGAGGGCGGGCTTGCCGGCGCGGCCCGGGGCGCGCGCGATGGTCTCATCGATGTCGCGCTTGGTGACCAGGCGGTCGATCTGCGCCTGCTCGAGCGCCGTGGCGAGGTCGTGGATGGCCAGGTCGGGCGTGATGTCGAGCAGGGTCCGCGCCGGGCTGGTGACCGGGATGCCGTGCAGGGTGCGGGTATCAATGACAGACAACGAGCGTGTTTCGTGGGTCTGGATGCCGGGTTGACGAACACGGCGCCGGCCAGCGATGGTCACATCGATCGGGCGATCGGGTTCGGGCCGGATCTCCCAGCGTGCCGCTGCTGCGTGGTGGCTCAGCGCGGACCCTTCGCCGCATGCATATACGGCCGCGACGGCCCGGCCGATAGCGGTCGGCGTTGGGTGGCCCCAGACGTACACGCCGCGGTGCAGGGGATGAAGCACGCCGCGGTTGATGCGCCAGCCGATCGCGCCCCGCTCGAGTCCGAGTTCGACCAGTTGCGCGCGGGCGACGATCTCATGTTGGCGATCCGCCACGGCCGCGATGAGCCGATCCACATGCATAAGTGACGGATCGATTCCACGGCCGACGAGATCCGTCACAACGGCATGGCATACGTGCAGAAGTGACGCCTCCGAGAACGGCGCCGACCGATGCGTCAGTTGTGCACGTGATTCGGGCACTCACCCGAGGATGCGACCGCTGCGGCCCGAACCCCTCCCGCGCCACGAACTCGGCACGCCCCCTGCGCAGCCCCGCAACAGTCCAACCCACTCCCTCATCGATGCAGTTCAGCACCCACGACCCGCTACCG
>JBOGYT010000106.1:0-12027 GCA_050696955.1 Solirubrobacteraceae bacterium
CGGCGGGACGTCGCGTCCGGGCTTCGGCCCCGGCGCCGGCGGTCCGCGCGGCGGCGGCGGAGGGGGCCGGTAGATGCTCGCCCCGAAGCGCGTCAAGCACCGCAAGCAGCACCGTGGCCGCAGGGCCGGGATGTCGCGCGGGCAGACGGACATCCAGTTCGGCGAGTACGGCCTCAAGGCGCTCGACGCCGGTTGGCTGACGAACCGCCAGATCGAGGCCGCCCGAATCGCGATGACCCGCAAGATCAAGCGTGGCGGCAAGGTCTGGATCAACGTCTATCCCGACAAGTCGTTCACCAAGAAGCCCGCCGAGACCCGCATGGGCTCGGGCAAGGGCTCGCCCGAAGGCTGGGTCGCGGTGGTCAAGCCCGGCCGCGTGATGTTCGAGCTGGCCGGCGTGTCCGAGCCGCTGGCGCGCGAGGCGATGCGCCTCGCCGGCCCCAAGCTGCCCGTCAAGACGAAGTTCGTCATGCGCGAGGACACGCACTAGTGCTCCCTCCAGCAAGTCCTCGTGCACTTGGATCGCCCGCTGATCGACGCCTGGCGTCGTCCTCGGTCGGGGCAATGCCCGGGGCATTGCCCCCTCCCTGTGTCCTCGCCAGTCGCCGCCAGCGGCCGCCCAAGCACACGACGACTCACCGGAGGAAGCACTGATGCGGGCCAAGGACGTGCGCGACATGAACGAGGCCGAGCTGGCCGATCACATCGAGACGACCCGCAAGGATGTCTTCGGACTGCGTTTCCAGCACGCGACAGGCGAGCTCGAGAACACGGCGGGGCTGCGGTTCGCCAAACGCGATCTGGCCCGCGCCCTCACGATCAAGCGCCAGCGTGAGATCGAGGAGTACAACCGGAGTGACGATGGCTGACGACGAGACGACCGAGAACGAGACCGAAGAGACGACCGCTGCCGACGAGGCGGCGGCCGCGCCCGAGGCTGCCGCTGAGCCGGCGGTCGCGGCCGCGCCCGCCGAGCCGCCCGCGCCGAAGCGCAGTGCGAAGGAAGAGCGCGCCGCCCGTGAGCACCGGGAGAAGTCCCAACGCCCGCCGCGCACCGCCGAGGAGCGCGATGCCGAGCGTCGCGAGCTGCGGCGCAAGAAGGCCGTCGCCCGCACGCGCCGCCGACGGCAGGAGCGCGCCAAGCGCTCCGGCGAGAAAGGCACCGGCACGCCGGCCGCCCCGCCGAAGGTCGCGACGCCGCAGGTGCGCATGGGCACCGTCGTCTCGTCGAAGGCCGACAAGACGATCACGGTGCGCATCGACACCGCCCGCCGGCACCGCCGCTACGAGAAGATCGTCCGCTCGACGTCGACGCTGCACGCGCACGACGAAGCGAACGACGCCAACGAGGGCGACCGCGTGCGCGTCGTCGAGAGCCGTCCGCTGTCGCGCACGAAGCGCTGGAAGCTCGTCGAGGTCCTGGAGCGCGCGAAGTGATCCAGAACGAGACACGGCTCAAGGTCGCCGACAACACCGGCGCTCGCGAGATCCTCTGCATCCGTGTGAAGGGGGGCTCGCAGCGGCGCTACGCCTACGTCGGCGACATCATCACCGCGACCGTCAAGCAGGCCAACCCGCAGGGGACCGTCAAGAAGGGCGAGGTCGTCACCGCGGTCGTCGTGCGCACGAAGAAGTCCTTCGGCCGCGACGATGGCACGTACATCTCCTTCGACGAGAACGCTGCCGTGATCATCGACGCGGCGAACAATCCGCGCGGCACGCGCATCTTCGGCCCGGTCGCGCGCGAGCTGCGCGACCGCAACTTCATGAAGATCGTCTCGCTCGCTCCGGAGGTGCTCTAGTGGTCCCTCCGGCAAGTGCCTGCACGCTTGGATCGCCCGCTGGTCGCCGCCTGGCGTCGTCCTCGGTCGGGGCAATGCCGCTGCGGGCATTGCACCCTCCCTGCGTCCTTGCCATCCGGCGCCAGCGGCCGCCCAAGCGCACACGCACTCACCGGAGGAACCACTGATGGCCGCGCGCATCCGACGTGACGACGAGGTCGTGGTCACCGGCGGCAAGGACCGCGGCAAGACCGGCAAGGTCCTGCGCGTCGACCCGGCCAAGCAGCGCGTCTACGTCGAGGGCCTGAACATCATCAAGCGCCACCAGCGCGCGCGCCCGGGAACGATGGAGCAGGCCGGCGTGATCGAGAAGGAAGGCCCGATCCACATCTCCAACGTCGCGCTGATCGATCCGCAGGACAAGCGGCCCACGCGCGTCGGCATCGTCGAGGAGGGCGGGGTGCGCCACCGCGTCTCGCGCCGCAGCGGAGCGAAGTTCTGATGCCCGCCACCGCGACACCCGCCCGCCTGAAGGCGCGCTACGTCGAGGAGATCCGGCCCGCGCTCATCGAGCGGTTCGGCTACACGTCGGTGATGCAGGCGCCGAAGATCGAGAAGATCGTGCTGAACATGGGCGTCGGCGAGGCCAAGCAGGACTCGAAGATGCTCGAGGCCGCGCAGGAGCAGCTCGCGACGATCGCCGGCCAGAAGCCCAATGTGCGCCGCGCGCGCAAGTCGATCGCGAACTTCAAGCTGCGCGAGGGGATGCCGGTCGGCCTCGCCGTCACGCTGCGCGGCGAGCGCGCGTACGAGTTCCTCGACCGCCTGATGTCGGTCGCGATCCCGCGCATCCGCGACTTCCGCGGGCTGAAGGCCAACGCCTTCGACGGGCGCGGAAACTACTCGCTCGGCATCCGCGAGCAGATCATCTTTCCCGAGATCGACTACGACGCGGTCGACCAGGTCCGCGGACTCGACGTGACGATCACTACCAGCGCACGCTCCGACGAGGAGGCGTTCGCCCTGCTGGAGGCATTCGGGATGCCGTTCACGAAGGAGGGCCGCCCGGGATCCGGCGACGCCGAGCGCCGGGCCGCCGAGGAAGAGGCCGCCCGCGTGGCCGAGGCTCGGGCCCGGGCCGAGGCCGAGGCCGCCGCGTTCGAGCAGCTGAAGGAAGAGAACCCGGAGGCCTACGAGAAGCCCGAGGAGCCCAACGAAGAGACCGAAGCCCAGACAGGCGAGGAGACAGACTAAGATGGCCAAGACGTCGCAGCGGGTCCGTCAGGCCCGCCCCGCGAAGTACAAGACCCGGGAGTACAGCCGTTGCCGCCGCTGCGGCCGGGCCCGCGCCGTATACCGCAAGTTCGGCCTGTGCCGGATCTGCCTGCGCGAGATGGCTCACAACGGCTACGTCCCGGGAATGACGAAGTCCTCCTGGTAACGACGATCCCCGACAGACCCGAGCAACCTTGAGCGCCAGCACAGACCCCATCGCCGACTTTCTCACCCGGATCCGCAATGCGATCCAGGCCGCCCACGAGACGGTCGACATCCCGTCGTCCAAGCTCAAGACCGAGTGCGCGCGCATCCTCGCCGAGCAGGGCTACATCGACGGTTTCGAGACCGAGCCACCCAACGAGGAGCATCCGGGCGAGATCCTGCGTGTGCGCCTGAAGTACACCTCGGACCGCCGCTCGGCGATCTCGGGCCTGAAGCGTGTATCGCGCCCCGGCCGGCGCACGTACGCCGGCGCGCAGGAGATCCCGAAGGTGCTCGGCGGCATGGGCACCGCGATCATCTCGACGTCGAGGGGCGTCATGACCGGCCACGAGGCCCGCAGCGCGGGCGTCGGCGGCGAGGTCGTGGCGCACATCTGGTGATGAGCCGCATCGGCAAGAAGCCCATCCCCGTGCCCGCCGGCGTCACCGTCTCGATCGAGCCCGAGCTCGTGCGCGTCAACGGCCCGCGCGGCGAGCTGCACGAGCGCGTCCCGCGCGACATCACCGTCACGCAGGACGGCGACCAGCTCGTCGTCACGCGCCCGACCGACCGCGGCGAGCATCGCGCGCTGCACGGGCTGACGCGTTCGCTCGTGGCGAACATGGTCGAGGGCGTCACCTCCGGCTTTCAGAAGACGCTCGAGATCCAGGGCGTCGGGTACCGCGCACATCTCAAGGGCCGCGACCTCGAGCTCGCGCTGGGCTACTCACACCCGGTGTCGATCAAGGCGCCCGACGGGATCGAGTTCGAGGTGCCCCAGCCGACCCGCGTGATCGTCAAGGGCAACTCCAAGCAGGCCGTCGGCGAGCTCGCCGCGAACATCCGCAAGGCGCGCCCGCCGGAGCCCTACAAGGGCAAGGGCATCCGCTACGAGGGCGAGTACGTCGCCCGGAAGGTGGGCAAGCGGGCATGAGTGTTGCCAAGCACCACGCACCACTCGCTACGCGAGCGGTGGCGGGGCGCCAGGATGCCGACCGACGGGCTCAAGAGCGCCGACCGCAGGGAGGCAAGGGGTGACCATTTCCACCAAGCCGGCCAAGCGCCTCAAGCGCCGCCGCCGCGTCCGCGCGAAGATCACGGGCACGGCCGAGCGGCCACGCATCTCCGTCTTTCGCTCCAACCGCGGCATCGCCGCGCAGCTCATCGACGACGTCGCCGGGCACACGCTGGCCGCCGTCAGCTGGACCGAGGCGCCGTTGCGCGACAAGCCGCCGATGGAGCAGGCGGGCGAGGCCGGCAAGCTGCTGGCCACGCGCGCGAGCGACGCCGGCATCTCCCACGCCGTCTTCGATCGCGGCGGCTACCAGTACCACGGCCGCGTCCGGGCCTTCGCCGAGGGCGTCCGCGAAGGAGGACTCACCGTCTGATGTCAGCACCAGTCGTCGATAGAAGCGTCAACCAGGCAGGTCTCGACCTGCAGGAGCGCGTCGTCGAGATCAACCGCGTCGCCAAGGTCGTCAAGGGCGGCCGCCGCTTCTCCTTCACGGCGCTCGTCGTCGTGGGAGACGAGCGCGACGTCGTCGGGGTCGGCTACGGCAAGGCGAACGAGGTCCCGCTCGCGATCCAGAAGGGCGTCGAGCAGGCGAAGAAGAACCTCTTCCGCGTGCCCAAGCACGGCGCGACGATCACGCACCAGACGACCGGGGTCTACGGTGCCGGCCGCGTGTTCATGAAGCCCGCCTCGCCCGGTACCGGCGTCATCGCCGGCGGTGGCGTGCGCGCGGTGCTCGAGCTCGCCGGCATCCACGACATCCTGTCCAAGTCGCTCGGCTCGCAGAACCCGATCAACCTCGTCAAAGCGACCGTCGCCGGCCTGCAGGGCCTGCGCCGCCCCGAGGAGGTCGCGCAGCTGCGCGGCCTGTCGATCAACCAGGTGCTCGGGCTCGCGGGCGACAGCGACGAGGTTGCCGCCGAGACGATCGACGCTGCCACGGCCGCGCCGGAGGCCGAGGCTGCGGCGGCGCCCGCCGAGGAGGCCGCGGCCGAATGAAGGTGACGCAGATCAAGTCGCGCAACGGCTCGGACAAGCGTCAGCTCGACACGCTGCGCTCGCTCGGACTGCGCCGCATCGGCCACACGGTCGAGGTGAAGGACACCCCGCAGGCGCGCGGCATGGTTCACCGCGTGCGCCATCTCGTCCGCGTCGAGGAGCAATCGTGACCCCGCCGGAGCCCAAGAAGGACGAGCAGCAGCCCGAGGAGATCGGCCTGCACACGCTGAAGCCGGCGCCGGGCAGCCGCAAGGCGCGCAAGCGCGTCGGGCGCGGCCACGGTTCGGGCCACGGCAAGACGTCCGGTCGCGGCCACAAGGGCGCGGGAGCGCGGTCGGGCTCGAAGACGAAGCCGAACTTCGAGGGCGGGCAGATGCCGATCCACATGCGGATGCGCAAGCTGCGCGGCCCGCACATGAAGAAGTCGATGCCCTTCGAGATGTTCCGCACGCACACGCAGGCGGTCAACCTCTCAGATCTCGAGCGGCGATTCGACAAGGGCGCCGAGGTCACCGTCGAGGCGATGAAGGCCAAGGGCCTGGGCAGCCGCAAGGACGTGCCGATCAAGGTCCTCGCCAAGGGCGAGATCACGAAGCCCCTGACCGTGCACGCGCACGCGTTCAGTGCCAAGGCCCGCGAGGCGATCGAAGCCGCCGGCGGGACATGCCAGATTCACGCCGACTGACCCACGCGCCCGGCGCCCGGCGCACGCTCGGTGCGCTCGCCGTGACAGCGGCGCTCGTCGGGGTCGCGGCGGGTGCACAGGGCCAGGCGCCCGCCCGCCACTACGGCGGCGGCACGATCGCCGATCCGCCGACCTCGATCTACGACGCCGGCAACGTGGTCATCAGCCTGCGCGCGACCGCCAACGGCAAGGTCCAGATCCTGGCCTACATGGGCGCGAAGTGCCCGACCGCGTTCGTCCGGGTCAACGCCACCCGCGCAGCGGACGGCTCGTTCGCCGTCGCGGGCACCACGAAGCGCGCGGACGGCGGACAGCGCATCAGCACGAAGTACGAGATCTCGGGGACGGTCAGCGCGCCAACCGCCGCCGGCACGGCGTCGGCGACGACGACGCTCAAGCGCGCGGGGAGCGCGGCGCGGACATGCAAGAGCGGATCGGTCCGCTGGGAGGCCAGACCCGCCACGGGCGACATCGGCACGCCGGGCGCTGCGGTCGCGTCCGCACGCCTGTACGGGACGACCTCGCAGCGCGTCGGCAGCCGCCGCCACGGCATCGTCATGCGCGTGTCGGCGGATGGCACCCGCGTGCGGCGCGTGCTCTACACGCACAACCTGCGCTGCGCTCACGCCACGCTCAGGGAGCGCGACGCGGTCGATCGCAACCAGAAGATCCGCGCCGACGGCACGTTCTCGAGCGTCGAGCGCCGGACGCAGACGGGCGCCGGCGGCGCCCGCGTTCGCACCGTCGAGCGCTTCAGCGGCAAGATCGGCTCGCAGGGAGCCGGCGGCACGCTCAGCATCACGGCGCGGTACGTCAACGCGAGCGGGCGCACGTACGCGCGCTGCAAGACCGCCACCGTGACCTGGAAGGCCGCGCCGTAGGCCTGTACTAAGCTGCCGCGTCGGTGCTCTCCACCATTCTCAGCGCCTTCACGGTCGCCGACATCCGCAAGAAGCTCGCCTTCACGGCGGCCGTCCTGGCGATCTACCGGCTCGGTGCCCACCTGCCCGTACCCGGGATCAACGTCGAGGCGGTCAAGGACATCCAGGACTCCTTCGGCGGCGGGAACATCCTCGGCTTCCTGAACCAGTTCAGCGGCGGCGCGCTGTCGCGAGTGGCCGTCTTCGCGCTGGGGATCATGCCCTACATCACGGCGTCGATCATCCTGCAGCTCTTGACCGTCGTGGTGCCGTCGCTCGAGAAGCTCCAGAAGGAAGGCGAGGTCGGCCAGCAGCGCATCACGCAGTACACCCGCTACCTCACCGTCGGGCTCGCGTTCGGCCAGTCCGTCGGCTACGTCTTCCTCTTCCGCTCCTTCCAGGCATCGGCGGGCCAGCCGGTCGTCGAGCACTTCACCGCGGCGCGCGTCTTTCTCATCGTCATCTCGCTGACCGCCGGCTGCGTGATGGTCATGTGGATGGGCGAGCTCATCACCCAGCGCGGGATCGGCAACGGGATCTCGCTCATGATCTTCGCCTCGATCGTGTCGGGCCTGCCGGGCGGAGTGCAGGCGTGGTGGACGAGCGACGATCCGGTCTTCAAGGTCATGATGCCGTTCATCGCGCTCGGCGTCATCGCGGCGATCTGCTTCGTCCAGGAGGGACAGCGACGAATCCCGATCCAGTACGCCAAGCGCGTCATCGGCCGGCGCATGACGCAGGGCGGCCAGACCTACCTGCCGCTGCGCGTCAACATGGCCGGGGTCATCCCGGTCATCTTCGCCGCGTCGATCATGGCCTTCCCGCCGACCGTCGGCCAGCTGCTCGGCGGCGCCCTGGGGGCGGACGTCGCGGCGTTCTTCGCGCCCAACCGCGCGGCCTACGTCGTCGGCGAGTCGCTGTTCATCATCCTCTTCACGTACTTCTACACGGCGGTCACGTTCAACCCCGTCGACCAGGCGGACAACCTCAAGAAGTACGGCGGCTTCATCCCCGGGGTGAGGCCTGGCAGACCGACGGCGGAGTTCCTGGATCGCGTGCTCGCGCGGTTGACGTTCCCCGGGGCCCTGTACCTGGCCGCGGTGGCCGCGCTGCCAACGATCCTGTTCAACCAGACGAGCGCGAACTTCTACTTCGGCGGCACGTCGCTGCTCATCGTCGTGGGCGTCGCGCTGGACACGATGAAGCAGCTCGAGGCGCAGCTCATGATGCGCAACTACGAGGGCTTCCTCAAGTGACGTAGGCTCCGCCGCGTGCCTGAGCTCAACCTCATTCTTCTGGGCCCCCCCGGGGCCGGCAAGGGCACGCAGGCCGAGCGGCTGACGGACGACTTCAACCTGCCGTACGTCGCGACGGGCAACATCCTGCGCGCGGCGGTCAAGGACGAGACCGCGCTGGGCAAGCAGGCCAAGCAGTTCATGGACGCCGGCGAGCTGGTTCCCGACGACATCATCACGGGCGTCATCCTCGAGGCGGTCGGCGGCGGCGCGGCGCGCGATGGCTTCCTGCTCGACGGCTTTCCGCGCACGGTGCCGCAGGCCGACGCGCTGCAGGAGGGCATGGAGAAGCTCGACCGCGAGCTGACCGCCGTCATTCTCGTCGACGTTCCCGACGAGCAGGTCATCCGGCGCCTGTCGGGCCGGCGCGTGAGCGTGAAGACCGGCCGCGTCTACCACGTCGAGTTCGACCCGCCCAAGCACGAGGGGCGCTGTGACGTCGACGGCTCGCGGCTCGTCCAGCGCGACGACGACAAGCCCGAGACGATCGCCAACCGGCTGAAGGTCTACCACGCCCAGACGCAGCCGCTCGTCCAGTACTACGAGGACCGCGGGCTGCTGCGGCGCTTCGACGGCACCCGGTCGCCGACCGAGGTCCACGATCACATCCGCGCGACGATCGCCACGCTGCGCCTCGAAGACGAGCTGTAACCGGTGTAGTGCCAGTGGCGATCGTCAAGAAGACGCCCGAGGAGATCGACAAGATGGCGGCTGCCGGCGACATCCTCGTCCGCACGCTGGCGCTCGTCGAGCGCAAGATCCGGCCTGGCGTGACGACCGGCGAGCTCGACAAGGCGGCCGAGAAGTTCATCCGCTCGCAGGGCGCAACGCCGGCCTTCAAGGGCTACCGCGGGTTCCCCGGCTCCCTGTGCACCTCGCCGAACTCGATGGTCGTCCACGGGATCCCGGGCACGTACGAGCTCAGCCGCGGCGACATCCTCTCGGTCGACTGCGGCGTCATCCTCGACGGCTGGGTGGCCGACGCGGCCCGCACGTTCGCGGTCGGGCCCGTGTCACCGGCGGCGCGCAAGCTGCTCGATACGACCGAGGCATCGCTGTTCGCCGCCGTGGAGCAGTGCCGGCCTCACAACAAGCTCGGCGACGTCTCCCACTCGGTGCAGCAGGTCGTCGAGGCCGACGACCTCTCGGTCGTGCGCTCGCTCGTCGGTCACGGCATCGGGCGCAACATGCACGAGGACCCGCAGATCCCCAATTACGGCACCCCGGGCAGGGGCGTGACGCTCGAGGAGGGGATGGTCTTCGCGGTGGAGCCGATGGTGACCGCGGGGCGCCACACGGTGCGGATGGGCGACGATCACTGGGCGATCTACTCCCAGGACGGCTCGCTCGCGGCCCATTTCGAGTTCACGATCGCCGTCACCGCAGATGGGCCGCGGATCTTGACGCCGTGGCACGACGGGTCTACATAGAGAGCTGCCGCCCCACCCGGGGACACGGTAGATCGTTTTGCTAGGCTCACTGGTCGCGCTTGCGGCGGGTCCTCGTAGGCCTGCGCGCGTTTCCTCCCGTTCTGCGAGAAAGGGCTCATGAAGGTACGACCATCGGTGAAGCCGATGTGCGAGAAGTGCAAGATCATCCGGCGCCATGGCGCCGTCCTCGTGATCTGCTCGAACCCGCGGCACAAGCAGCGGCAGGGCTAGGGCATGGCACGTATCGCCGGCATCAACATCCCGCTCAACAAGCGCGCGGAGATCGGCCTGACGTACATCTACGGCGTCGGACGCCCGACCGCCAACGAGATCCTCAAGCGGACGGGCATCGAGCCCGACCGCAAGGTCCGTGACCTGACCGAGGACGAGGTCGCCAAGCTGCGCGAGGCGATCGACGATCTGACCGTCGAGGGCGACCTGCGCCGCGAGCGCTCGCAGAACATCAAGCGCCTGATGGAGATCGGGTGCTACCGCGGCCTCCGCCACCGCCGCGGCCTGCCCGTTCGAGGGCAGAACACGAAGACCAATGCCCGTACGCGCAAGGGGCCCAAGCGCATGCAGGTGGCCGGCAAGAAAAAGGCCACCAAGAAGTGATTGCACGAGGCGTGATGCCGAGAGCCACTATCAGGACGCGGGGCTGGATGCCCCGCGGAGGTAACCAAATTGCCAGCACCTAAGCGCCCTTCGCGCGGCCGCCGCAAGCCGAAGAAGAACATCCCGGTGGGCCAGGCCCACATCAAGACCTCCTTCAATAACACGATCGTCTCCCTGTCAGACCAGCAGGGGAACGTCATCGCGTGGGAGTCGGCCGGCGGTGCCGGCTTCAAGGGCTCGCGTAAGTCGACGCCGTTCGCCGCTCAGGTGACCGCTGACGCCGCCGCGCGCAAGGGAATGGATCAGGGGCTGCAGAAGGTCGAGGTCTTCGTCAAGGGACCCGGCTCGGGCCGCGAGACGGCGATCCGCTCTCTGCAGGCCGCCGGCCTCGAGGTCACGGGCGTCAAGGACGTCACTCCGCAGGCTCACAACGGCTGCCGCCCCCGCAAGCGCAGGCGCGTCTGATGGCACGCGATTGCGGAGCAGCCTGCAAGCAGTGCCGTCGCGAGGGCCAGAAGCTCTTCCTCAAGGGCGAGCGCTGCCTGACCGACAAGTGCGGCGTCGAGCGCCGTGCCTACCCGCCGGGCGACCACGGCCGCGGGCGCCAGAAGCAGTCCGAGTACCGCGTCCAGCTGCGCGAGAAGCAGAAGGCGCGACGCTACTACGGCGTGCTCGAGAAGCAGTTTCGCATCTACTACGACAAGGCCTCGCGCCAGCCCGGCATCACCGGCGAGAACCTGCTCGCGATCCTCGAGTCGCGGCTGGACAACGTCCTCGTCCGGCTCGGCTTCGCCGGCTCGCGCCGCCAGGCGCGCCAGCTCATCCGCCACGGCCACTGGACGGTCAACGGCCGCCGTGTGGACATCCCGAGCTACCAGGTGCGCGAGGGCGACGTCATCGCCGTGAAGGCGGGCACGCCCGTTGAGCCGCTGATCCGCGACGCCACCGAGCTGACCGCCCAGGTCCCGGCATGGCTGCAGGCGGACCACGACTCGTTGACCGCGAAGGTGCTACGCAAGCCAGAGCGCAGGGAGATCGCGGCACCCGTACAGGAGCAGCTCATCGTCGAGCTGTACTCCAAGTAAGCCTGAAGCTCTTTCATCCCCGGCCCGCCGACTCCGCGCGGGGTAGGTGGGACACGATTCACCCCGACGACGTTAGGACCCCGATGCTCGACTTCCAAGTCCCCCGAATTACCAGTGAGACGGTCGAGGACAATCGTGGCTCGTTCACGATTGAGCCCCTCGACCGTGGTTTCGGCTACACGTTCGGCAACTCGCTGCGCCGAGTGCTGCTGAGCTCGCTTGCCGGTGCCGCCGTCACCAGCGTGCGCATCGAGGGGGTTGCCCACGAGTTCTCGACGATCAAGGGCGTCACGGAGGACGTCACAGACATCGTCCTGAACCTCAAGGGCATCGTCTGCCGCATGCACTCCGACGCCACCGAGGTCGAGGCGCCGCTCGTCGTCACCGGCCCCGGTGAGATCACGGCGAAGGACATCGACCTGCCGGCCGGCGTCGAGGTGCTCAACCCCGACGTGCACATCGCGACGCTCGAGAAGAAGGCCAAGCTCGAGCTGTACCTCACGATCGGCCGTGGCCGCGGCTACCGCCAGTCCGAGGACAACAAGTCGCCCGACCAGCCGATCGGCGTCATCCCGATCGACTCGATCTTCTCGCCGGTGCGGCGCGTCGCCTACGGCGTCGAGCCCGCCCGCGTCGGGCAGCGCACCGATTACGACAAGCTCACGCTCGACATCGAGACCGACGGGTCGATCGACCCGCAGGCCGCGCTGCGCGAGGCGGCGGAGA
>JBOGYT010000107.1:0-5355 GCA_050696955.1 Solirubrobacteraceae bacterium
CCCACCTGCTGTGCGCGGCGCACGAGGGGCCGCTGAGCGCGGCCGACGCGGAGCCGCTCGGCCCCCGCTGGGAGGCCCACGCGCAGGTGCTCGTCGCCGCGGGCGAGCTCGTCCGGCGCGGCGGCAAGTACCTCCTGCGCCACCCCGAGGACTACCCGGCGGCGCGCGTGTCGCTGCGCTCGGCCTCGCCGGACTCGGTCGCGATCGTCGAGGTCTCCAGCGGCGAGCTGCTCGGCACGGTCGAGTCCGCGCGCGCCCACACGACCGTCCACGACGGCGCCGTCTACCTGCATCAGGCGCGCTCGTACATCGTGCTCGAGCTCGAGCTCGACACGCGCCGCGCGCTCGTCGAGCCGTTCACGGGCGACTTCTACACCCAGCCCAAGAAGGAGACGATGACCGACATCGAGGCGCTGCTCGACCGGCGCTCGACGCTCGCAGTGACGCTCTCATTCGGCCGGGTTAGCGTCACCGAGCAGGTCCTTGCTTACCAGCGCAAGAGCCTGCCCGGCCACGAGGTCGTCGACCTCCACGCGCTCGACCTGCCGCAGACGACCTTCTCGACGCAGGCGCTGTGGTACGAGCTCGACGACGACCTGCTCGCCGACGACTTCCCGCTCGAGGTCCTGCTCGGCTCGCTGCACGCCGCCGAGCACGCGCAGATCGCCGTGCTGCCCCTGCTGGCGATGTGCGACCGCTGGGACATCGGCGGGCTGTCGACGAACCTGCACCCGCAGACCGGCGGCCCGACGATCTTCATCTACGACGGCCATCCCGGCGGCGTCGGCATCACGCGCCAGGGCTTCGAGCGCTTCGAGACGCTCGTCGCCGACGCGCACCGGCTGATCGCCGAGTGCCCGTGCGAGTCGGGCTGCCCGTCGTGCGTGCAGTCGCCGAAGTGCGGCAACCTCAACGAGCCGCTCGCGAAGGCCGGCTCGCTGGAGTTGATGGCGCGGATGCTCGAGCGGTGAGGGGTGCGGCCGCGCGGCTGACGAAACAGCATCGATACAGGAATCAGGGCGCGAAGCGGCGGCGGCGGCTGGCGGCGGCGGCGGCGGCGGCGGCGGGGAACGCATGCATAAGTGACACATCGTCCGCGCGCGACGCGAGAGGGGTCACGAATGCACGTATGCGATGCACTTGTGACCCATCGACGCCGCCCGACGCGAGAGGTGTCACTTATGCATGTGCTTGCCGGGGCGCCTCGCGACCCGCCCGCGCCGGCCCGCACCCGCTCCCCTCATCGATGCTGTTCGAGCACCACCGGCGCCCCCACCCGCGCCCTACGCCGGCCGCGCCAGACGAGCGCGACCGGCCACGTGAACGGCTCCGGGCCGAGCGGGCGCAGCTCGATCGGCGGCCGGCTCCTCGGCCGCCGAGCGGGGGATGACCGCGATGCCCATGCCCTTGGACACGAGCGCGCGGACGGCGCCCATCTCGGTGCAGACGAAGGCGTTGCGCGGCTTCAGGCCGTGGTCGTCGAGCGCCAGCTCCAGGCGGCGACGCAGGGCAGGGTTCTCGCGGTAGGTCACGCGGTCCATGCCGGCGAGCTGCGCGAAGCTCAGCTGCTCTTGGCAGGACAACGTCATCACCGGGGCGACCGTCGATCGCGTGGCCGAGGAGTGGGGACACCGCGGCGCGCCGAAGCGCTCGTCGTATGACCTCGCCAACGAGGAGGAGATGCCCGCGCGGGCGCTGTTCGTGTGCATCGGCAGCCAGCCGCGCACCGAGTGGGCGGCGGGACAGCGGCGTCGAGCTCGATCCCGCCGGCCATGTCCTGACCGGGCCCGACCTCCTGCGCCGGCGCCACCTGACTACCGCGAGTGCAGCAGCGACTGGTCGAGCGCCATCGGCATGCCGATGCCGTAGCCCTGCGCGAAGTTGACGCCCATGTCGGTGACGATCGAGAGCGTCGCGTCATCCTCGACGCCCTCGGCGATCGTGCGCTGGCCGAACGCCTCCGCGAGGCTGACCACGGCCTGCACGACGTGCCGGCTGGCCGCGTTCGTGCGCAGGTCGCGCACGAACTCGACGTCGATCTTCAGGTAGTCGACCGGCAGGCGCTTGAGGTACCCGAAGCCGCCGAACCCCGTTCCGAAGTCGTCGAGCGCGAACTCGCAGCCGAGCCTGCCGATGCGCTCGACGAACCCCGCCGCCACCGACTCGTCGCGCATGAGCGCCGTCTCGGTGAGCTCGACGACGATGTCCTTCGGCGCGGCGCTGTGGTACTCCATCGCCGCGCGGAACTCGTCGAACAGCTGCGGGTCGCCGATAGAAGTCGCCGACAGGTTCAGCTCGATCCGGTGTCCGGCCCCCGCGAGCTCCGCCGACTGGAGGATGACCCAGCGGTCGATCTCCCGGATGAACCCGCACTCCTCGGCGGCAGGCAGGAAGGCTGACGGCGCCCGCAGCGCGCCATCGCGGTCGACCATCCGGATGAACAGCTCGTGCGAGAAGACCGACCGCGTGGCCAGATCGATGATCGGCTGCGCGTAGAGGACGAAGCGGCCCTCGTCGAGCGCGTCGCGCAGGTCGCTGACCTGGGAGAGCAGCTCGATCTCGCGGCGCATGCGGTCCTCCTCGGCCTTGCGCTCGGTGATGTCGCTGAAGACGACGACGAGGCCGCGGGTGCCGTTCTCGGACTCGAAGGGCGCCGACGTGTACGACACCGAGAAGGTGGAGCCGTCGCGGCGGATGAACATGTCATCGTCCATCTGCACGGTGTCGCCGCTGCGCGCCGCGGCGATCAGCGGGCATTCCTCGGCCGGACACGGCTCCCCGTTGGGACGCCGGAAATGGACGCTGTCGTGCAGCGCCCGCCCGCGGAGCTCTGTCAGCGTCCACCCGAGCGCCTTCTCGGCGGCGGCGTTGATGTAGCGCACGCGCCCGTCGACGTCGAGCGTGCACAGCGCCTCGCCCATGCTGTCGGCGACGGCGCGCAGGTAGTCGCGCGCGCCGCGCAGCTCGCGCTCGGCGTGGACGCGCTCGGTGATGTCGATCGCGACGTGGACGATGCCGGAGTCCTCGCCGTCGTCATCGCGGTAGACGACGGTCGTCGCCTGGGCGAGGAACGTCGTCCCGTCCTTGCGGACGAGCTCGCGCTCCGCGACGCGCCGCCCGCCGGCAAACAGCGAGGCGAAGTTCGCTCGTGCCCTCGCGCGGCCCTCCGGCGGGACGAGCACGTCGATCCCGTTGCGGCCGACCACCTCGTCGGCGCGCCACCCGTAGAGCGCCTCGGCACCCTGGCTCCAGATCTCGATCGTGCCGTTCAGGTCGCCGGCGATCACCGCCGCGCCGCTCTGGTCGAGCAGCCGTGAGCGGCGGCGCACCGAGCGCTCGGCGGCGAGATCCGGGTAGGCAGGGTCCACGTGCGAGTTCGTCCCAGCCCGGGTGGTAGCCGACGCCGGCCAGCGCGGCATCGGCATGGTGCTTTTGCACGGTGTTCGCCGGGATACGGGACGGCGTTCACCACTGGGACGCGCGCGCTGCCGCATCTCTGCGCGAAGCCGCACATTAGAGTCGCCCTACCGTGCCGCGCCCGAAGCCACTGCCGATCGTGCTCGGCGTCATCGCGCTCGTCGGGCTGTGGCTCGTGCGCCCGATGTGGCACGGCCTCGCGATGTTCTTCTGGACGGCGCCGATCGTGTGGCTGCCGCCGCTGCTTCTGCTCGCCATCGGCGGCGTGCTGTTTCGCCGCTCGCGGCGCAGCTGGACGACGCTCGAGGACCTGCGCTCGGGCGTGCGTCCGCCGGGCTGGCTCATCGCGTTCCCGGTGTTCGCGTTCGTGCTGTTCGTCTTCGGCGCCGCCCTCAACGGGCCGCTCGTCGGCAGGGCGATCGTCAACGCGACGAGCTACGAGGAGATCGACGGGCTACCGCCGGGCGGGCAGGTGCGGATCGTTCCCCGCGAGGTCGCCGAGCAGAACGCCTCGAGCGCGTTCAACTCACCGACGGAGACGCTGACGAACTTCCGCATCGTCAAGACGCCCGACGGCCTGAGCTGGACCGCGCTGCGCACGCCGCAGGGCGTCTTTCGGATCCTCACGAAGAAGAGCCAGGGGCTCGTCGAGCTCGACGCCCAGCAGACGGCGCGCTCGCTGCGCCAGGTCGACGCCGAGCTTGAGGTCGCGCCCGGCCTGCAGATCACCGACAACCTGCGCTGGCGGCTGCTCAAGGAGCGCTTCCTCATCAAGCTCGAGGAGCCGGTCGGCATCGAGACGCCGAGCGGTCCGCGGATCCTCGTTCCCTACCTGGAGTACAAGGGCTGGCTCGTCCGCCGGCCGGTGCTCGGCGGCGTCTTCGTCGTCTCGCCGAACGGCGACATCGAGGACCTCGAGCCCGAGGAGGCCGCGCGGCGGCCCGAGCTGGCGGGCACGGGCCGGGTCTTCCCCGACACCCAGGCGCGCCGGATCCAAGACGCCTACCAGTACAAGAAGGGCGTCTGGAACGCGTGGTTCGTCCACGAGGACCAGACGCGCATCACCGATACCGAGACGAACAAGCAGCCCTATCTCGTCGACTTCGGCGGCGCGCTGGGCACGCAGTGGGTGACCGTCGCCGAGCCGTACGGGCGCGCGTTCGCCGCGAGCGCGATCTTCTTGACAGACGCGCGCACCGGCAAGACGCGGATCTGGCGCGTGCCGCCGCGGACGTCGCTGGCCGGCAACCGGCGCGCGATCCAGGCGGTGAAGGCGGTCTCGATCCCGGGCATCGACTTCGGCGACAGCGGCTCAGCGCCCGGCGGCTCGGGCAACTTCAAGGTCGTCGAGCCGCGGCCGGTGTTCGTCCGCGGGCGGCTCGTGTACCTGACGTCGATCATCCCCAACAGCGCCAACGCGGTCTCCAAGACGGTCGTCGTCGACGCCGCGACGAGCAAGCTCGTGGCGATCTTCGACAACGACCGCGACGCGCAGGCCGAGGACAAGACGGCGCGCTACATCGAGACCGGCGACATCCCCGACGACGCGGCGCCGGCCGGCGGCGCGACGCAGACGCCGGACACGCCGTCGACCGGCGGCACCAGCACGACCGGTGGGCCGAGCACCACGCCGTCCCCAGGCGCCGGCAACGTCGAGCGCCGCCTCGACGGGGTCATCCGCCGCCAGCGCGAGCTGCTCGAGGAGATCGAGCGGCTGCGCGACGCCGTGCGCCGGCAGCAGCGCAGCGGCCCCTGACCGCGGCCTTGCAGCCCTTGAGGGCGCCCTCTCCATCACCGACCCTCACCGCATGCGCACGCGCGCAACCACGGTACGGATGGTGCTGGCAGTCGCGCTGGCCATGCCCGTGTTGGCGGCCGAGGCGTCGGCCGCGGCCGGCGGCGCGCCGGGCCCGCCGCACGGCGGCACCACCTACGACC
>JBOGYT010000108.1:0-4389 GCA_050696955.1 Solirubrobacteraceae bacterium
GCGCGGCGCTGCCGCCCGACGCGCGCGGCCGCGGCGAGGCGCTGCGTCCGCTCGACGAAGCGCGGATCGTCGACCAGCTCCGCGGCGTCGGCGCGAACGCCACGCGCTCGCAGATGCCGCTCTCCGAGAGCCTGCTCCAACGGCTGGACGCCGCCGGGATCCTCGTCTGGCAGCTCGTCGGGCCGTTCGAGCACGCCGGCCAGAGCAATCGCACCACACGACCCGCCGACGCGCGGGACCGCGCGCTGCGCGTCGCCGAGACGCAGCAGCCGCACCCCGCGATCCTCGCCTGGACGCTGACGAACGAGCTCAACGGCGCGGGCCGCCCGGACCAGCTGCGCTACGTCCGCATGACCGCGCGGCGGCTGCACGCGCTCGACCCGACGCGACCGGTGGCGGTCGACATCTGGGGCAGCCACCTCCCGCCGTCGGCCGGCGGCGCGTACTCCGAGGTCGACGCGCTCGGCGTGACCGACTACGTGGGCTGGTACAGCGATCTCGACGCGGGCCCCGACGGCCAGGTCGCGATCGCCCGCGACCGGCTCGCCCGCCTGCGCGCGCTCTTTCCCGACAAGCCGATCGTCATCACCGAGCTGGGTGCGATCGGCAGCCGTCGCGCCAGCGGCTTCGGCGGCCTCGCCTTCCAGGCCGAGCTGCTGGGCCGGCGCATCGCGGGGCTGCGCGACGCGCCGGGGCTGAGCGGGACGATCGTCTGGTCGCTGCGCGACTACGCGCTACGACCGGACTTCACCGGCGGGTCGGTGCTGAAGCGCAGGCCCGGCCTGCGGATCACGCCGGGCCTCAACGAGAAGGGGCTGTACGACTACGCCGGCCGGCCGAAGCCCGCATTGCGCGCCGTCCGGCGCGCGTTCGCGCGCGGCTAATCCGTCGCCGCTGACTTCTTCTTCTTGCCGCCCTTCGTGTACGTGGGGTCGAGCTGGATGCCGCCGTTGGCCGGCGAGTAGATCGACGAGGTGCCCTCGTCCCAGCGGATCTCGTAGCGCGGGTTGGGCTCCCCGCGCAGCACGCGCTCGATGACGCCGTGCCGGCCGGGGCGCATCGGCGCCCTCGCCGTGCGGCGCCGCCGGCCGGTCTTCTCCGCGACGATGCGGTCTCCGACTTCGAATGCCATGTGTGTCCTCCTGCGAGTGGGTTCTCGGGTCAGTGCCGCGAAGCGGCCGCTTCGCGAGCGAGCGGCGCTGATGTTACGTCACCGCGCCATCTAGTCTCACGCGATCGCTGGCGACGCCGACACCTTGATGCAGCGCCGGCTGGCCGCGCTCTCGCGCCGGCAGGCGGCCGTCGCGGCGGCGCTCGCCACGCTGCCGTTCGCCGCGCTCGGGGCGCTCATGACGAACTCGGAGTGCAACCACCTCAACGGCGACATCAAGGGCGCGCAGACCGGCTCGCACCGCGGCGCGTGGTGCGACGTCGTCCTGCCCGACTACCGCTGGCTGGCGCTCGTGGTGCTGCCGTGCCTCGTGGCGGCGGGGCTCATCCTGCTCTGTGGCGAACGCAGGCAGCTCTACCTGCCCGCCTGGGCGGTTGCCGTCGGCCTCGTCTTCGCGCACGTCGCGCTCGTCACGACGCTGCGGCCCTACGAGATGTTCTGAGGACTACTTCGTCTTCCAGGACAGCTGCCCGCGCGCGGCGCCGGCGGGGAACTTCGGCGTCGAATGCAGGTTGAAGTAGTACCGGTTGGGATGCTGCTTGATGTCCTTCGCCAGCTTCTCCTCGATTGCCTGGCAGCCGCTCGACGCGCCCGGATCGGCGTTCTCAGGCGGGGTCAGCCCGACCACGATCGGCCCGTTGACGTTCGCGCCGCCCTTGTGGATGTGGGCGCCGCTCGGCGTGCCGTCGACGTTCTTGGCGGCGATGCCCCAGCACACCTGTCCGTCGTCGAACACGGCGGTGAAGCCGGCGCGCGCGTTCTTGTCGCCGGCGCCCTTCTTGCCGGTCGTCGGCGAGACCTCCTTCTTGCCGGTGGCCGTCGCGAACAGCACGCCGGGGAACACCGGCCGCTTCGCGCCGATCGCGGAGCTGACGGTGAACGCGCCCAGCGCGCCGATGCTTGCCGCCACCACGAGATACCGCACCTTCATGTGAACCTCCCTCGTCTCCTGACCTCCGTATACCCGTAGACGCCGGCACTGTCCCGATCCTTTCCGGCTGTGGTAGACACGACGCGGTGAGCGCGCCTGCGATACCGCCCCAGCGACTCGCTCGGACCGCTGACGCGGAGCCGATCCAGGCGCTCATGCGCGCCTCGGTGCTCGAGCTGTTCGGGCACTTCTACGACGAGCAGCAGACCGCGAGTGCGGCCGTGCACATCGCCCATCTGGACATGCAGCTCATCGAGGACGGCACGTACTTCGTGCACGACACCGGCGGCGAGATCGTCGCGTGCGGCGGCTGGAGCCGGCGCAACAAGCTCTTCACCGGGCGCGGCGCGCGCAGCGACGACGACCGCCTGCTCGATCCGGAGACCGAGCCCGCGCGCGTACGCGCGATGTTCGTCCGCGGCGACTGGACGCGGCGCGGGCTCGGCCGGGCGATCCTCGAGTCCTGCGAGCGGGCCGCGCGCGCGGAGGGCTTCAAGGACCTGGTGCTCGGCGCGACGCTGCCCGGCGAGCCCCTCTACCGCTCGTTCGGCTTTCGGGAGGTCGACCGGTTCGGGGTGACGATGCCCGACGGGGTGGAGCTCGAGTGCGTCGCGATGCACCGGCCGATCGACGGCTAGCACAACCGCCTAGACGAGCAGCTCGCAGCCGTACGCCTCGGCGACCGCCCTGACGCGGTCCATGTCGGGCTCGGCGGGCGGTGGCAGCGTCCGCGACGCGGCCGGCTCGCCCATGTCGCGGATCAGCCCCTCCATGCCGCCCGGCGTCAGGATGAAGAGCATCCGGCAGCCGGCGTCGCCGACCGTGAAGCGGTGCGGAATGTCGCGCGGCCCGAAGGCGTAGTCCCCCGCGTGGCACTCGATGATCGTGTCGCCGACCTCGATCGTCACGTCGCCCTCGAGGATCCAGAACGCCTCGTCCTCGCGGTGATGCACGTGCAGCGGCGCCTCCGCGCCCGGAGGCTCGGTGATCTCCACGATCGACAGCAGCCCGCCCGTGTCGGCGGCGCTGGCCTTGACCTCGGCAAGCGCGCCGAACCACCAGATTGCCTCGCCCTCGCCGGCCGGGACGGCCGCCGCGCGCAGTTGGGTCGTCGTGTCGCTCGTCATGTTCGCTCCTGTTCTGCGTCGTCGTTGGAGGCCAGGAGCGAGATCGCGTAGCGCCACGTGCCGTCGGCGCCGCGCCGCACGACGTTGATGCCGTGCGGTGCCACGACGAGCGCCGTGTCGCGCGCCTGCAGGACGCGGCGCGGATCGGCGAGGTACGTGAGGTCGCGGGCCCAGATCTCCGACGCGAGCCGCGCGATCTGAGGACCGCCGCGTGCCTCCCGCGGAGCGTCGCCGCCGACCAGCACCGCCCCCTCCTCGAACAGCTCCGCGATCGCCTCACGATCGCGCACGACGAAGGCGTCCTCGAAGAGCGTCTCGAGTTCCTCGGGTGTGCGCGCTCCTGGTTTCATTGCCGGCGACGCTACGCCGGCGGCCCCGACGGGAACATTCCAGAAAAGTGGTGTTTCGCCGTTCGCCGGGTCCACCTACCATCTCGCCATGGGCTCCTACGGCCGAGAGCGCGCGAAGGACCGGATCGCCGACCTCGCGGGGCACGGCCACGATCTCGTGACGTTCTGGCAGGAGTCGACGGAGGTCCTCACCGCGACGGTGCCGCACTACTGGACGCCCTGCTGGTTCACGCTGGACCCGGCGTCGCTGCTCGTCACGAGCCACTTCCACGATGGCCTGGACGAGCTGCCCGCGGAATGGATGGCGGCCGAGTACTACGAGGACGACGTCAACAAGCTCGTGGACGTCGCGCGCTCTGCGAGCGGCGTCTCGACGCTGCACGACGCGACCGGCGGCGATCCGTCGACGAGCCCGCGCTGGCACGAGAACATGACGCTGGGCGGCGACCAGGAGATGATCGCGGCGCTGCGCACCGCGAGCGGCGACGTGTGGGGGGCGCTCGGGCTCTACCGCGAGCCGGGCGCGGCGATGTTCGACCGCGACGACCTCGAGTTCGTGCGCTCGCTCGCGCCGTGCCTCGCGGAGGGCGCGCGGCGCGCGCTGCTCGTCGGCGAGGCGTCGGACCCGGAGGGCCCGGAGTCGCCCGGCCTCGTCGTCCTGTCTGAGAACTGGGAGGTGGAGTCGCTCACGCCCGGCGTGGAGCGCTGGCTGTCCGAGCTTCCCGACGGCGACTGGGACGCCGGGCGTCTGCCGTCGTCGGTGCTCGCCGTCGCCGGCCGCGCGCTGCGCACGGCCGAGCAGCCCGACCG
>JBOGYT010000109.1:0-7326 GCA_050696955.1 Solirubrobacteraceae bacterium
CTGCAGGCCAGCCCGGACGCCGCTGCCGCCGGCGCGCGGCTGCTGCGGCCCGACGGCGCCGCCCAGCCGTCGGCGTGGCGCTTCCCGACGCCCGCGACCGCGGCGGTCGGCGCCCTCTTCCTGCACCGCCGCTACACGGTGCAAAGCCGCGGCGAGCGGACCCGCGACGTCGACTGGGCGCAGTCGGCGGCACTGCTCGTGAGCCGCGACGCGGCCGAGCAGATCGGCTGGTTCGATCCTGCCTTCTTCGTGTACTCCGACGAGGTGGACTTCTGCAAGCGCCTGCGCGACGCCGGCTGGCGCACGCTCTACGTCCCGGGCGCGGTGGCGATCCACCACGAGCAGCTCTCGACCGGGCGCGTTCCCGAGCGGCGGATCGTCGAGCTGTCACGCAACCGCGACCGCTACATGCGCAAGCACCACACCGCCCCGGCCGCGTGGGCCGTGCGGATCCTCACCGCGTGGACGTACGCCGCCCGCGCGACCGCCGCGCTCGCGCTGCCCGGGCACGACCCGCGGCGCTACTGGCGCCACGTGACCGCGACCCTGCTGCCGGGCCGCGGGGAAGGGCTGCGCGAGGGCGCGGCGGAGTACAACCGCGGCAAGCGCCTCTAGGGAGTCCTTCCCGAGTCAGCCGGCGACGGGCTGCGGCTGCTCGGGGGCGCGCTTGCGCCAGCCGCGCTCGATGTCCGCGACGAAGCGCTTGGGCGAGCGCTTGTAGAGCCGGCGGCCCTGCCTGAGCGCCTTGCGCTGCAACGCTCCGCGGCGGCGGTCGATGAGCGCGAGCAGCGCTTGGCGGCGGTCGTCGTCCTCGAAGCACTGCGGGTGGCGCTCGACGTACTCGCGCAGGACGGCGAGATCGTGGTCGTCGCCGAGCAGATCCGCGACGCCGTGGGCGTCCGAGGCGAGCCGCTTCATCCGCTTCGGCGCCGCCGGGCGCAGGACCTGCGCGGCGTGCCAGAGGTCCTTCACGCGCTTACGGGCCTCGTGGAGGTGCTCGGTCGTTGGATCGCCATCCGCCGTGCGCATCCGCCTGCGCCCGCGGCGGTAGACGCGCTTCAGGCCAGGCGCGAGCGCCTCGAAGCCGTCGCTGGCGAGCGTCCACGCCGGCGTGCGGGCACGGGCGTCGCCGATCGTCCCCAGGGCCGCGGCGATGTCCTCGCCGCTGTTGCGCATCTGCGCGAGGGAGCGCTCGTGCTCGTCGTCGAGCTGCCCGCGCAGCGCATCGGTCGTCTGCGGGGAGAGCTCGGTCGCGAACCGCTCTCGCAGGCCGTCGAGCGTCTCGACGAGGACCGCCGCATCGCGACCCGCCGACAGGCGGCGGCCGGCCATCCGGAAGGCCGTGTTCTCGCGGTCGTAGGTGTCCTCGCCAATCGCATCGCGGGTCAGGCGTAGGCAGGCGCGCAGGCGCTTGAGGTGCTTGCGCGCCTCGTGGATCGCCTCGGCGAGCCCGCGCCTGGACGCGCCGTCGAGCTGCTCATGGGCGCTGTCGAGCTGCCCGCGCGCGATGCGCCGGATCCCGTCGGGGACGAACTCGTCGCGGCGCAGTTTGAAGGCGCGATCCGGCTCGCCGGAGCGATCGGCCGATCGGCGGTCGTGCACGAGCTTGCCGCCGGCCGCCCCGGCGACCGCGACGGCGGCGGCTGCCGCCGCGCCGGGATTCGGGTGGCGTTTGCTGGCCATGGCCTCTCATTCCCCACCAAGCCCGTCCTCGTAACGCCTGTACTGTGACCGCAGGCGAAACGAGGAGGGGCAGATGGCGGCTTCGAGCAGCGCGACGACGGTCTGGGAAGGCGACCTCGGGCACGGTTCCGGCGTGACGACGCCGGCGAGCGACGCGTTCGGAACGGTCGACGTGAGCTGGGCGTCGCGCACGGAGCGCGCCGCCGGCACGACAAGCCCGGAGGAGCTGCTGGCCGCCGCGCACTCGTCGTGTTACTGCATGCAGCTGTCCCACGAGCTCGGCGAGGCGGGCACGCCGCCCGATCGCCTCGAGGCGACGGCCGAGGTCGACTTCGTGCCGGGCGAGGGCGTCACGTTTTCGCACATCACCGTCAGCGGTCAGGTGCCGGGGATCGATCAGGACGCGTTCGCGGCTGCCGCCGCGTCGGCGGGCGAGAACTGCCCGATCTCGGGCGCCCTGAGCATCCCCATCACCGTCGACGCGACGCTCGAGTCCTGAGGCTGCGCAGTCCGGCGAGCTCGGCCGGCTGGGCGAAGCGCGTCACGACGAGCAGCACGGGCAGCGCCGCGAGCGCCAGCGCGCGCGTGGCGAGACCGCCCACGCCGGAGGTCGGCAGCAGCAGCTCGCCGGCGACCGCGACGCCCGCCAGCAGGGCCACGGCGTGCGCGAGGCGGCCCCATTCGAAGGGGACGGTGAACAGCCGCCGCGTGAGCAGGTGCAAGACGACGAGCATCACCGCGTAGGCGGCGACGAGCGCGATCCCGGCGCCGGCGATCCCGAGCGGCTCGACGAGCACGACGAGCGCCGCGACGTTCACGACGACGCCCGCCAGCGCCGCCGGGAAGGTGCGCGTCGTGATCCCGACGCGCCCGCCGATCGTGACGAGCACGAGGAACAGGCCGTACATCGCCCAGCCCAGCGCGACCCACGGCAGCGCCTCGTGCGCCTCGAAGTACTCGGGCGCCGCGAGGAGCCGCACGACCCAGCGGCCGAGCAGCGTCAGCCCGGCGACGACGAGCCCCGTGGCGACGACGTACCACGTCGTGACGGCCGCGTAGAAGCGCCGCGCGCGGTCGGCGTCGTCGATCGAGTAGGCCAGCGGCGGCCAGGCGAGCTGAAAGCCGCGCACGGCGAGGATGACGGCGGTCGCGAGCTTCACCGACAGCGCGAAAAGGCCAGCGGCGGCGGCGCTCTGGGAGCGCAGCAGGTACGCGCGGTCGACGACGTTCAGCGCGAAGACGGTCGCGTCGGCGGGCACGGTCGGGACGCCGAAGCGCAGCAGCGGGCCGAGGGGGTAACCATTCCCGCCCACCCCCAGCCCGATCCGGCCGCGCAGGACCCACCACAGCCCGAAGAGCACGGCCGTGGAGGCGACGTAGTTGCCGGCGAGGTAGCCGCGCGCCCCCTGATCGAGGCCGACGACGAGCGTCACGGTCAGCGCGACGCTCAGCAGGACGTTCGTGACGGCGGCGGCGAGGTACGTGCGCCGTCGCTCGTCGACGCGCAGCAGCGCGTAGGCGACCTCGAGGTTCGTGAACGACCACAGGCCGAGCACGGCGATCCGCATGAGCCCGGCCTCCTCGAAGCCGAGCAGGAGCTCGCTCAACGGCCCCGCGAGCGTGGCGGCGAGCAGCGCGACGGACGTCGTCGTCAGCAGCACCGTGGCGGTCGTCGTGCGCGCGAGCCGGTCGCGCTCGGGACCGGGCTCGTGCGTGAAGTAGTAGCGCACGAACGCCTCCCCGAGACCGAGGCGCAGGAGGATCGACGCGAGGATGATGAACGTCAGCAGCGTCTCGGCGACGCCGAAGTCCGCCCGGCTCAGCGCCCGCGTGTACAGCGGCAGCGTGACGAGCGCGAGAACCGCCGACAGCACGCTCGACGCCTGGTAGGCCGCACCACCGGTCAGCAGGCGCGTGAAGAGGGTGCCCACGGCCCCACGCTACTGTCCGCACGTGCTCCAGGCGCGTGCCCTGCTACTGCTGCCACGGCCGCTCGAGGGGTTCATCCTCGCCGACCAGGCGCGCGACCTCCTACGCGCCGAGGGCGTCGTCGCCGCCGACCCGCCGAGCATTTCCTACGGCGCGGTGGCCCGTCTGCCCGGACCGGTGCGCGACCAGCTCGCGCGGCGCACGGCCAAGCGGCTGCTGCGCTCGCTCGGCGGCGACCTGCGCGCCGTGGCGATCTTCCATCCCGTGCAGTGGCCGCTTGCGCGGGCGCTGCTCGCCGCGCGCCCGGAGGCGGAGCTGTGGTACGGGCGCTGGGATCGCTACGAGGTCGCCTACGACGCGTCGCCGAAGATGCGCCGCCGGCTCGACGAGCTGCACGAGCGGGCGGCCGAGCGCTCGGCGCTGACGTTCGTCGTGTCGAACAAGCTCGCCGAGCTCGAGCGCGAGGCGGGGCGCGAGGCGCAGCTCGTGGGGCTCGCCGCCGACTCGTTCCCGGCGCCCGATCCGGGCGCGGCGGTCATCGCCGTCTCGCTCGGGCACCTCGGCTGGCGCACTGACTGGGCGCTGCTGCGCGCCGTGGCCGAGCGGATGCCCGAGCTGGTGCTGCTGCTCGTCGGCGAGGCGCACCCGGACGAGTGCAAGGACGACGAGGACTTCGAGTGGTGCCGCTCGGCGCCTGGTCTCGTGTGGCTCGGGCGCCGCTCGGACGAGCAGGCGGCGCGCCTCATCCTGTGCGCCGACGTCGGCGTGCTGGCGTTCCGCGTCGAGCCGTTCAACGACGCCGCGCTGCCCTACCGGATCCTGAAGTACGCCCGCCTCGGCC
The DNA here is from genome assembly GCA_050696955.1 of Solirubrobacteraceae bacterium. Lineage (GTDB taxonomy): Bacteria > Actinomycetota > Thermoleophilia > Solirubrobacterales > Solirubrobacteraceae > CADCVQ01. The sequence continues at coordinate 4,454 of JBOGYT010000109.1, forward strand.
GGCGGACGGTGTCGCCGGAGCTCGCGGGCGTGACGACGTGGTCGCGCGCGGCGACGACCGCCGCGGATGCCGATGCGTTCGTGGCGGCCCTGCGCGAGCAGGCGGGCGCGCGGACGCGGCCGGACATGGAGCTGCGGGCGTGGGCTTTGGAGCAGACGGCGGAGCGGGTCAATGCGCCGTTGTGGGAGCGGCTGCGGGAGCTGGGCGTCGCGGGCGGGTCGGCGCCCGGGCCGCGAGGCTGACGAACTGCATCGCTAAAGGATGCGGGTGCGCAGCGGCGCAGGCGGGGCGCACATGAACAAGTGGCCGCTGACGATCGGCGACCAGATGATCGGTCACTTGTTCATGCGCCTGGGCGGACGCGGCGGGTCGCAAGACGTGTGCCGCAGGGCCGCCGGGCCGCCCCGCGACCCCCAGCGCGAGCCGGACCCACTCCCTCAATTCGATGCTGTTTGCGTCCCGCCACCCGAACCCGCACCCTCACGGATTCGCCGACCCCGGTGCGCGCCCCTCGGGCTTGCCGGTCGCTCTCAACCGCCCCACCTTGTTCAGCGCGTCGAACCAGAAGGGCGCGCCCTGGGCGATTGCCAGCGCGCTCAGGAGGAGCCCGAGCAGCTTCAAGCCATCGACCGTGTCCGAGTGCGCCCAGCCGAGGGGAAGGTCCAGCTCCAGGTCGCCCACGATCTGGTCGAGCTCGTCGGCGTTCTGGGCCGGTTGGACCTGCTCCGCCTGCGCGACGAGCGCGACGCGGGCGGTCTTGTCGTTCCATAGCCGGTCGACGACTTCAATCGTGTCCACGTTGGCCGCCGCGACGATGACGACGCTGAACAGGAGTAGCCAGAACTGTGACTTGCGCCTGTACCAGCCCGAGACGCGGTTCATCGCGTCGTCGTACCAGTGCTCGATCTCGGTTCGCAGCCGGCCGATGTCGTCGCCGCCGGCGTCGAGCATGCTCGCGAGCTTGCGCTTGAGCTCCGAGTCGGGCAGATCGTCGACCTTGGCCTGGGCGCGGGCCACGAGATCCTTGCTGTCCGCCTCCGCGCCCGGCGGCGCGATCGTGTCGAGCAGCGTCAGCGAGAACGTGCGCGAGCTGATGTAGCTCGGCAGCGGCCGGCTCTTGCGCAGCTTCTCGGGGATCGTGAGCTCCTGGATGCGCGGGTGGCTCAGCAGCGCGTCGAAGGCCGGCGTCCCCCCGGGCAGCTCACCGTGGAGCAGCTGGCGCAGCCCACGCTCGAGGTTCTCCGCGCGCCAGCCGGCGAACGACGACACGAGCTCCAGGACCGCCGAGCAGACGAGGCTGAAGATGAGGTAGATGAAGACGAGCCCGAGCGCGACCTCGAGTGCGTTGGATCCGATCTCCGGCATCGCCTGCCCTCCTCCACCGACCTCGTGTGCGCGCGACGTTAGCCCGGCGGGCGGATGGCGTTGCGCGTGCAGTCGATGTACACCGCGAATGGCCCGCGCCGCAGGCTGGACGACCCCCGCTGGAGGCGGTTCGTCGCACGATCCACGCCGTCGGCGCGGCCGAAGCGGCGCTCGAACTTCTCGTCGCCGGTGATGTAGACCGCGACGGCCCCCTGCGACGGGTTGTGCGCCCGCGAGCGCACCCGCAGCGAGCGATCGTCGAGGATCCAGCGCGCATCCGGGACGAGCCGGTACGTCGGGAACGTCAGCTCGCCGCAGCGCATCGCCGCCCGCACGCGCGGCTCCTCGAGCAGGCCGCTGAGCTCCGTGTGCGTGCGCTCGATGAAGCGCAGCTCGTCGCGCAGGCGCTCGAAGCTCGACGCCTTGACCACCAGGAACGCGACGCCGACGACGAGCGCGGCGACCGCCGCCCGGCGCCAGCGCTCGCGGGCGGGCCCCGGCCCGAGCGTCGTGAAGCCCATGACGCCGTAGCCAGCCAGGACGCACAGCGCGACCGCGGGCACGGTCAGGTAGCGCGGGATGATCGACAGGCCGGCGACGCCGGTGGCGATGAACGTCAGCGCGCCCGCGCCGAGCAGCGCCAGCGGCACGGCGAGCCGGCGCGCGCCCCACCGCCGCCAGGCGAGCGCGAGTCCGATCACCCCGGCGAGCGCCACCGGCGGCCGGGCGACGTCGGCGAGGAAGGTCACGAACGAGGACGGCACGTGTTCGATCCCGCGCTCGCGCTCGAGCTGCTCGGCCAGATCGCTCGTGTTGTTCACGCTGAAGAGCGGATCGCCGGTGACGGCGAGATCGACGAGCGCCCAGCCGATCGGGGCGACGGCCGCGAGCGCGAGCAGGACGAGTCGCGAGCGCAGCGTGCGGTCGGGCAGGCACCAGAGCCAGTACAGCCCGGCGAGCACCCACGCCTCGGGGCGCAGCAAACCGGCCACGGCGAGCAGGACCATCGGCGCGACGCCGCGCCGCGGGCGGTCCGCCTCGAGCGCGGCCGCCCAGACGACGAGCGCGAGGAACGGCACGTCGACGAACGCCCGCACCGCGTACAGCGCGAACGCGAAGCTCGAGCCGACGAACAGCGCCGCGACGGCCCCCGCCGGGCGGCCGAACAGCGCGCGGCCGAGCGCGTAGGTCCCCGCGGTGAGCGCGACGAGGCTGAGCACCGTGAAGAGCACGAGCAGCCGGTCGGCGTGCTCCCCGGCTACCGACAGCAGGGTTGCGAGCGCGAGGTACAGCGGGTGCTGCGTCGGCGCCGCGTACTCCTCGAGGCCCGGCTCGACGCCGTTGAGCAGGCCCCGGCCCCAGTTCAGGTGGTGGTAGGCGTCGTAGTCGGGATACGTCGGCACGAGCGCCCAGGCGGCGACGGCCGCGAGCGCGAACAGCGCGAGCGCAGCGCGCTCGGCGGTGCCTGGGCCGATCCGGCTCACGATTCGGCGGGCGCTATCGCGACC